>CAMYCP010000022.1 GCA_947254385.1 uncultured Filifactor sp.
CGCCCTACGTGGACTTTCACCACAGATTGATGACATGCCCGTCATACTAAAAAACAGGATTATGAGTTTTAAAAACTCGTAATCCTGTTTTTTTTGACACAATTTACAGCTTTACAAAATTTCTTTTACGCATGTACGTATTTGCCCGATTAGATATAGGGAGCCGGTTACAAGTATGACGGAATTTTCATAATCATATGATTTTTTTATTGCCTGCTTTAAAGCGGATACCGGATTTAAGCAATATCTTAAATTTTTTTCTTCAAACTTATTCATAAGTTTATCGCCATCAAGCGCCCGCTTGCTTTCTATCTGAGTAAAAATCGTAAAAGACGACAGTTTTACCAGTTCATCGTAAGAAGCCGTGATGTGTTTATCTTTCATAACTCCCATTATAAGTATAAGTTTTTTATTTTTGTCAAGCGTTTTAAGCGTCGAGACAAGTTCGGTTATGCCGTCGTCGTTGTGTGCTCCGTCAATTATTATTTCAGGATTTTCGCTTATTTTTTCAAGTCTGCCCTCTATAAATGCGTTTTTTGTTCCGTTTATAATATCGTCTTTTGTAATATCGGCGCCGTTTTTTTTAAGTATTTCACACGCATTTACGGACAACAAAATATTTTCCGCCTGCCACAAACCGCTCATGCGACTATTCAAGTTGTATTGTGTTCCGTTTAACAGAATATCGACATTTAGTTGTCCGAGGGTTATGGAGTTTATTTTTACATCGGATTTTTTGCATACGGTCAAATCAGCTTGTTTCTCTTCAGTAATTGCTTTTATTTCTGAAAGCGCCTCATCTTTTTGCGGTGCTGAAATTACCGGAACTTTATGTTTTATTATCCCTGCTTTTTCAAAAGCGATTTTTTTTAGGGTGTCTCCTAAAATTGAGGTGTGATCCAAGCCTATTTCAGTAATTACGGAAAGTATGGGGGTTATCACGTTGGTAGCGTCCAGTCTGCCGCCGAGTCCGACTTCAAGTACAGTATAGTCGGGCTTTTTTAAATTAAAATACAGAAGTGCAATTAACGTCAGTATTTCAAATGATGTACATTCTTCATCAAAATTTTTTTTATATTCTTTCGTGAGCTTGTATACCTTATCAGCAAGATTAATAAAATCTTCATCGGAAATCATTTCTCCGTTCAGGCGTATGCGCTCGTTTATTTTTTCAAGGTGCGGAGATGTATAAAGTCCGACCGAATATCCCGATTCACGCAAAATTGATGCGATGTATGTACATACCGACCCTTTCCCGTTGGTTCCGGCTACATGAATTATTTTTGTATTTAATGCGGAGGATGCAAGAATTGCTTTCATGCGATGTAGTCCCGCTTTTTTTGAAAATGTGCCTGCCGACCATATAAAATCTTCCGCCGCTTTTATACTTGTTATTTGCAAAATTTATCCTCCGTGATAATCACATAAAAACTCAGTCTTCATCGACATAGTTATCTACAACAAACTCACCTGCCGCCATTAAAAACGATGAAAAAAACATCGCTCCGATGCCTCTAAGATTTCGTATAATTACAAGTTCTTTTGACGGTAATGTAGTCAGAAAAAAAAGTAGCTGAAGTAAAAAAATAATTAAAACCCACATTATGAATTTTAAAATACAATTGTTTTCATCAACGATAGAACTTATTAACGAATCTACATAACAATAAAAGCCTAATATCAGTAAAAAGAACGTACCGACAATGTAACCGATTTCTTTAAAAAATAAAATCGTAGCATAGAATACGAATAAAGCTATAATGATTTCAGCCCAACCTTTTTTTGTATGAAAAGGTCTTCTATACCGTACAAACATCAAGACACCTCTAAAAACTACAGGTTATAAGCATATCCGAAAACTTGATTTTTAAAAAAATATTTTCAATAAATATTAATCTTAATAGTCATCTATATTTGCAAGATGCTTATGCATAACTATTTCTCTAAAAATAAGAAGAACTGATAAAGAGCTGATCGCCATTATGCACCGGAAATTTCTGAATAAATCTCCGACTCCTTTAATTCCCATATTTTCCACTTTATTTATAAAAATAATCAAAGCGATTAGCTGAAGTAAAAACACAATAAGAAAGAATATAATCAGTTTTAAAAAATAATGTCTTCCGTCGACGATATGGTCTATCAATGCACTTACAAGGGGAAGAAACCACATTAGGAAGAAAAAATTTAAAAAAATAACCTTTCCGAGAGCGCCAAAAAACCTTGTCATTGTAGCATATATAAGCCATATTATAATAATGTCTATAAGTCCGCTTAAATCACGGCTTCCATATCTTGCCATAAACTCCTCCGGTTTCTTTTTAAATCATCTCTATGTGTTTTATGACGCTTTCTTCGCAGGCGTTTTTTACAAGTTCGTCAACATCCAAAGCGCTTTCTTCTTTTATTACCTTGTCAAGTTTGGGACGGGTGACGGGGTGTTTGGGCAAAAATACGGTGCAGCAGTCTTCTGCGGGGATTATTGAGATGTCGAACGTGCCTATTTTACACGCCGCCTTTATTATTTCGTCTTTATCCCAAGAAATTAAGGGCCTAAATACCGGCAAAACCGACACGGCGGCGTTGCTACATTGTAAGCCTTCCACCGTTTGCGATGCGACCTGTCCTATACTTTCTCCGGTGACCAGTGAGTTGCAATGATTTTTAAGTGCGAGTTTTTCGGCTATACGCATCATGAACCGTCTGGAAAGTATTGTCATCATATCTTCAGAGCATTTTTCGGCGATTTGTTTTTGTATGGGCAGGAGATTTACCATGTGTATTTTAAAAGGGTCGGTGTATTTAAAAAGCACTTGTGCGAGGCGTTCAATTTTTGCCTGTGCCGCCTCTCCCGTAAAAGGAAAACTGTGAAAATGCACCGCCTCTATAAGTAAACCCCGTTTTGCTATCTGATATGTCGCAACCGGAGAATCTATTCCGCCCGAAAGCAGTGTCATGGCTCTGCCGTTGGTTCCTATGGGCATACCCCCCACCCCGTCATATTTTTCGGAGTATATGACGTTGCAATTATTTCTCACCTCAACGACAATATGAAGTTCAGGATTATGAACATCGACCGCAATCGGAGCCGTCGTATGCGATAAAATAAATCCGCCTATATCTTTCGCAATTTCGGGAGAAGTGAGATTCATTTTTTTGTTTTCTCTTTTAGCTGATACTTTAAAAGATTTGTAATCGTGTTCCTTAAGTTTATCTAAAAAATATAAAAGTGCAGAATTTTTTGCCGTTTCGTACCCCGGTTCGGTTTTAAATACCGGACTGTATCCCATTACGCCGAATACGTTGGGTATACGTGATAAAACTTCCGTTTCGTTTGTCGGCGTAAAATCGACATATGTTCTGCCGTCCGCTTTATATACTTCATAACCGTCCAAGCCGTACAAGGCTTTTTTTAAATTTTTGACCAGATGATTTTCAAAATATGAGCGGTTAAGCCCCTTGATTGCAACTTCTCCGTTTCTTATAATCACAGAATTGTACATTATCTTTTTCCTCTCAGATTCATAATTTCTCTGATTTTTTCCACACAAAGTTCAAGCTCTTCAACCGCATAATGAATTTCCTCATATGTGTTGTATTCGGAAAGTGAAAATCTTATAGCGCCGTCTTTTACAGCATCGCTTAAATTTAAAGCGGTGAGCACGTGGGATGAAGATTTTTTTGAAGAACACGCCGAGCCTGTCGAAACATAGATATGCTTTTCTTCCAGAGCGTGAAGCAAAACTTCCCCCCTAACATTATGAAACGAAACGTTCAATATATGACATACCCCGTTCTCGGGTGAAATTACGTTTATATCATGTATCTTGGAGGTTATCAAATCTTTAAGATATTTTCTTAAATTTTGCATATGCTTGACATTGCTTTCAAAATTCAAATATCCTTTTTTTACCGCCTCACCGAGCGAGTATATTCCGGGTACGTTTTCAGTTCCGGATCTTACGCCTTGCTCCTGTCCGCCACCGTATATTAAAGGTTTTACGTGTATGCCGGATCGGTGATACATTATCCCGATACCTTTAAGCGCATGAATTTTGTGTCCCGATATGCTTAAAAAGTCCACTTTAAAATCACGTACGTTCAAAGGTTCTTTAAGGTAGCTTTGCACTGCATCAACATGAAATATTATATTTTCATCATAATTTTTTATTGTCAGGGCAATGGAATGTATATCGTTTACACTGCCGATTTCATTATTTACGTGCATTAAAGAAACCAAAAAAGTATCTTCATCCAAGGCTTCAGATACTTGTTTTTCCGATATAACTCCGTTTTTGTCGGGTTTTAGATATTTTACATTGTATCCTCTGCTTTTTAGATAAGCTACTGTATTTAAAGTGGCGTGATGTTCCATCATGGAAGTTATTATCGTGTGTTTACGGCTTGAGTGTGCGGCGGACATTATAGCCGTGTTCGTGCTTTCACTTCCTCCGGATGTAAATGTTATTTCTTCACTTTTTGCACCCAAGGTTTTAGCTATATAGGAGCGGTATTCTTCTATTTTTTTATATACCGAAACTCCCCCCGAATACACGGCGGAGGGATTGAAATAATCTTCAGAAAGTGCAATTTTTACAGCCTCCGCCGATTCTTTGCACGGCATCGTGGTAGCACTGTTATCCAAATATACAATATCCATTTTTACTTCCTTACACAAGTTATCGTTTTAATATATTTACAAATTCTTTTCTTTTTACCAAAAGTCCGGCAACAAGTCCTATGAATGCTCCGGTAAACACGGATATTATTCCGATTATCGGAAAATACCAAAATATATCTGAATTTTTTATAATTACGGAGGCTACAAAAATCTGTCCCAAATTAAAAAACAGCGCTCCCGTTATGCTGACACCGATAGGACTTACGCCGTCTTTCAATATACTTTTTACCGTACTCATAGACAAAATACTCATCAAACCGCCGGCAATACTGTACAAAAAAGCCGACATTCCGCCGAAAAAAGCGGATGTCATCAGAGTACGAATAAAAAGCACCAGCATAGCCTCTTTAAAACCGAATGTATATAACAAAAACACGGATACTATATTACTAAGTCCGATTTTTACGCCGGGCGCTATAAAAGACAAATCCGGAAACATTGATTCCACTATATAAAAAACCAGAGAAAAAGATGTCATTACCGATAATTCGGTAAGTTTTTTTACCAAAAAATTTCCCCCTCATTTGACAAGAGTATCATAATCACTTTCTTCATTTGTCGTTTTTATAGTTATATACATTTTATGCGGCAGGGCAACTATCATCTGATTATTTTTATCTATAAATCCCATTTTCATACATATTTTATGAGGCGTGTCAGACTCTATTACCTCCACCCCTCCGTCGTGAATATGATAGACTTCATGACCGCCGTTTCCGTCATAAAAGTCGAACACTCCGTCAAACTTGTCATCTATGACATATTTGTCCACAACTTTTCCGTCGTGAACAACCTCCACGGTTTTTACGCCCTGTATGTCATTTTTGCTTTTTATATAAAGTCCGAGGCACGACAATGATAAAATAAGTGCAGCAATAATTATATCGCCTCTTTTAAGCATTTGTATATCCCGGTTTACCCAACAGAGTGAACATATTTTTCTTGTATTTTTCAACTCCGATCTGATCAAAGGGATTTATTTTCAGTATATAACCGCTTATTGCACAGCTGATTTCAAAGAAATATATTAAATATCCCAAATTATATTCGTCGAATTTCGGCATTTTTATAAAAATATTTGGTACGCCTCCCGAAACGTGTGCTTTAATCACGCCCTCAAGCGCTTTATCCTTTACATATGAAATCGTTTTGCCGGAAATATAGTTGAGTTTGTCAAGATCCAAACTGTCATCGGGAATTTTAACCGTGCTTTCATCGTCCGTAAAATCGCATACGGTTTCAAATAAAATGCGTTTGCCATCCTGTATATACTGCCCTATAGAGTGAAGATCCGTGGTAAATACCGCACCTGCCGGAAAAATCCCCTTTCCGTCTTTTCCCTCACTTTCGGCAAACAGTTGTTTGTACCATTCATTGAAATACATCATGGAAGGTTCGTATTGCACTAAAATCTCAATATTTTTACCTTGTTCATACATGATGTTTCTAAGAGCGCTGTAAGTATATACGGCGTTTTCTTCTTTTGTATTTTCCGCATATTCTTCAGCATCACGAGAACCGTGCATAAGTTTTTTTATGTCGAGTCCGGCATACGAAATTGCAATCAGCCCTACGGGCGTAAGCACCGAATATCTGCCGCCAACGTCACCGGGAATTACAAAAGTATCATATCCTTCTTTAACGGACATCTCTTTGAGTGCGCCTTTTTCAGCATCCGTGGTGACAACTATGCGGCGCATCGCCTCTTTTTTGCCGTATCTAAATTCCAATTCGTTTTTAAACACTCTGAAAGCTATCGCCGTTTCGAGTGTAGTGCCAGATTTTGAAATTACATTCAGCGCAAAATCCTTGTCTTTAATGTAATCGATAATTTCACTTATTTGTTTTCCGCTTAACGCATTGCCCGCAAAAATAACTTCGTGTTCTTTTTTATACGGATTTTGAAGTGCCTCAATTATCGCTTTAGCTCCGAGATACGACCCGCCGATGCCTATTACTATAAGAACTTGAGAAAAACTTTGCAGTTTTTTGGATGTTTTTTCAATTTTGTTTATAAACTCTTCATCCGTTCTTTTAGGCAAATCCAGCCAACCTGTATATTCATTTCCGACACCGGTTTTTTCAATCAATGTTTTATGACAACTTTCAGCTTTTTTAATATATTCACTTAGAGTATTTTCGTCCGTAAAAGAAAGTATGGAGCTTATATCCAACTTAATCATCCTGAATTCTCCTTTCGTTATTTTTCATACAATATTGATTTTGCAATATTCAACGCATGATCCGATATTCTTTCGAGGTTACTGAACAAATCCAAAAACATTATTCCGGATTCACTGTCGCATTTTCTGCGGTTAAGCCGGTCTATATGTCCGGATCTTGCAACTTTTTCTATAATATCCACTTGATCTTCGGTTATTTCAACGCTCCTAAGTTTGGAAAAATCCGAATCTCTGCGTGCCTCAAGCGCCAAGTCGAGAGACGCCATAACTTTAGTGAACATCAAATTTATATCTTCCAATGCATCACGGGAATAGTCAAGCCGGTCGTCTATGTTGGTTTGCGCAAGTTCTGCAATATTTTCCGCATGATCGCCTATACGCTCTATATTTTTTACAACATTTAAAAGATTTTCCACGATTATTCTGTCATATGCGGAAATTTCTTTATTAGAAAGTTTTAAAAGAAAATCCGCAAGTAATTTTTCCCTTTCGTTGATCATTTCTTCCGTTTTAAATGTTTCATTGATGTGTTCCTGACTTTTCAAAGTAAACGCTTTGATTGCGTTTTCGCTTGAGAACTTAGCCATTTCTCCCATTAAAATACATTCGTTTATAGCGTTTTGAAGTGCTATTCCGGGGGTTAAAAGCATACGTTCGTCCAAATGCGAGGCGAAAGTTGCATATACATTGTCTTTACTGTTGTCATCCGGTATTATTTTGCAGGCGAGTTTTACAATGTATTCGGCAAACGGAAATTGAAGTATCACGTTGATTAAATTGAACAAGGTATGAGCATTGGCTATCTGTCGTGTAACCGAATCCGGATTCATTTCGACAACCGCCCATTGAATAGGATGATTTAAAACAAAGGCGAATATCAGCGTACCTATGACGTTAAATATAAGGTGCATGACGGCGGCACGTTTAGCATTCGGCCCGGTGCTGGTCAAAGAAGATATTATAGCCGTGGTGCAAGTTCCTATGTTGTCGCCGTAAAGTATCGGAAGTGCCGAACTTAACGGCATTAACCCCTGCGATGCGAGTGCGAGAAGTATTCCGATGGATGCGGAAGAACTTTGAAGTACGAGAGTCAATAAAAAACCTATCAGTATTCCCAAAAAAGGATTGTTTCCGAATTTTACAAGCAGGTTTTTAAATCCGTCATATTCTCTAAGCGGTATAACGGATTCTTTCATAAACACCATGCCCACGAACAAAATGCCGAAACCTATCAAAATTTGTGACAAATTTTGCGCCTGCTTGCCTTTTTTTAAAAACATTATAAGTACACCCACAGCTATGGCAAACGGAGCAATCGCCTCTATATCAAACGATACAAGTTGCGCCGTGACCGTGGTGCCTATGTTTGCACCCATTATTATGCCGATAGCCTGACTTAAAGTCATCAAATTGGCATTTACAAACCCGACGACCATGACGGTGGTAGCGGAGGAACTTTGTATTATCCCCGTCACTATACAACCTACAATTACGGCAAGTAACCGATTGCGGGTAAAAAAACTTATTATATCTTTCATCTTTTTACCTGCGGCTTTTTGCAGACCGTCACCCATTAAACTCATGCCGTACAAAAACATTGCCAAGCCTGAAAATAATTGAATAAAATTACTTAAAGCCATACATTCCTCCAAATTATCGTTCAGCTTGAACCGGCGCTGAAATCAATATATCATCGGCACTAAATTCATAATCGTCAAAATTTATAAGTTCACATGAAAGCACATCAAAAATCACATTATATAAATTTGTCTTATAAGTCAAGTTGTTCTCACGTACATAGACAACAATTTTATCTTTTATCTTCAAATTTTTGTCACTCTTAAGTAATATCACAAATATTTTCAAATTCGGATTTTGTAAATTTATCGTATCGGTATAAGAAAATATATTGAAAATAAAAGAATTTTTATACGGTGAAATTTCTTCAACTACGCTGTAACGCATAACCACTCCGTAAAAACTCAACCTTGTTTTAAAATTTTATCTACAAATTCCAAAATTTCATCTCTGCCGGTCTTTTTTAATGAAGACATTATAAAAACAGGCTCATCATACAAATCAAGTTGTTTTTTCACCATATTTTCAGAAGTTTTAATCTCGCTTTTATTTACCTTGTCCGACTTGGTCAAAATTACGGCAGTCGGTATGGCAAAATGGCGCGCGTATTTAAACATATCAATATCCGTATTTTTTGCTCCGTGCCTTATATCCGCAAACAGAAAAATATATTTTAAATTTTTGGCATATATAAAATATTCTTCCATAAATTCAGCAAATTTTAAACTTTCACTCTTGGAAATTTTCGCATAACCGTACCCCGGCAAGTCAACAAAATAAAATTCTTTGTTTATTAAGAAAAAGTTTATAGTGCGTGTTTTTCCCGGTATAGAGCTTGTATACGCCAACTTTTTACGGTTTAAAAGTGTATTTAAAGCCGAAGATTTGCCGACGTTGGATCTTCCGGCAAAAGCTATCTGAGGAAAATCATCTTTCGGATATTGTGTTTTATTTACGGCGCTTATGGAGATTTCAGCGGAACGTATGATCATTTATCCTCCTTTTGAGCCAGCGCATATTTCAAAACTTCATCCATTCCTCCAACATAATGAATTTTGATATTCTGCATGACACTTGCGGGGATTTCGTCACTGTCTCTTTCGTTTTCCTTAGGCATTATTATTTCTCGAATCCCGGCACGATATGCGGCAAGTAATTTTTCTTTTATTCCGCCTACCGGCAGAACCTTGCCCCTTAGAGTAATTTCACCAGTCATCGCCACATCGGATCTTACAGGTACTCCGGTTATTGCGGAATATATGGCAGTAGCCATGGTAATTCCGGCAGACGGGCCATCTTTCGGTACGGCTCCCTCCGGTAAATGGACGTGTATGTCTTTTTTGGAAAACACATCCTTTCTTATTTTGTGTTCGGGCGCAATTTTCCGTATATATGTCAACCCCGCCTTGGCAGATTCTTTCATGACATCGCCGAGTTGTCCGGTAAGAACGAGTTTACCTTCTCCGTCAATCATACTCGCCTCAACAAGCAGCGTAACCCCGCCAACTTCAGTCCACGCCATGCCGTTTACACATCCGACCTCATTTTCTTTTCCCAAAAGATCATCGGTGTATTTTTCTTTGCCGAGGTAAGTCACTAAATTTGAAAGCGTGATGCGTAAAAATTTGAGTTTCGGATTTTGTATCTTCTTTATTGCGGCTTTACGGCAAATTTTCCCGAGTGTACGCTCCAAGCCTCTGACTCCGGATTCACAGGTGTAATTGTTTATTATTTTGCTTAAAGTTCCATCTGAAAACTTTAAGAAAGTTTCTTTCAAACCGTTCTCTTTAGTTACTTTAGGAATCAAAAATTTTTCGGCAATATTCAGTTTTTCATACTCGGTATATCCGCTTACATCTATTATCTCCATGCGATCGTACAAAGGACCCGGGATTGTCGATGTGGAATTTGCCGTGGTTAAAAACAGAACTTCGGAAAGATCAAACGGCAACTCCAGATAGTGATCGGTAAACTCTTTATTCTGTTCGGGATCAAAAACTTCCAGCATCGCCGATGCCGGATCGCCGTTAAATTCGGAATCCATCTTGTCTATTTCATCAAACAAAAACACGGGATTTTTAACCTTGCACTCTCTAAGCAACGTGATAATTCTGCCGGGAATTGCGCCGACGTAAGTGCGTCGATGTCCTCGTATTTCTGCCTCGTCTCTAACTCCGCCAAGTGACATATGCACGAATTTGCGGTTCAAAGATAATGCTATTGAGCGTGCTATTGAAGTCTTACCCGTTCCGGGAGGCCCTACAAGGCAAATTATCGGGCCTTTGGAATTTTTGGTGAGCTGTCTTACCGCCAAAAATTCCAAAATCCTCTCTTTTACCTTATCCAAGCCGTAATGATGTGAATCTAAAACTTCTTTGGCGTAAGTTATATCAAGTTTATCTTTAGTGCGCTTATTCCACGGAAGATCGAAAATTGTATCAAGATATGATTTTATTACACTCGATTCGGGTTGGGAAGATTGAATACGGCTATAACGATCGATTTCCTTCATTACCTTTTCTTTTATATCTTTGGAAACTTTCAGAGTTTTTAATTTTTTTTCGTATTCCGCCGCCTCTTCGGATACCGTCTCTTTTTCTCCAAGTTCGTTTTCTATAGCTTTGATCTGTTCCTTGAGATAATATTCCCTTTGAAATTTATTCATCTGAACTCTTACTTTTTCATTTATCTTCCGTTCAGTTTCCAAAATTAAAAGTTCATTAATTAAAAGTTTGTGCAATTTTTGAAGTCTTTTGAGAACATTAAATTCATCCAAAATCTTGTACTTTTCTTTGTCGGAAACGTGCATAACGCTGATTATCACATCGGCGAACTTTCCATAATCTTCTTCGTCCGTGGCATTCATAATAAACTCGTTATCCACAACATCCACAATGTCAGAATACATGATAAAGCTCGATAATATACTACGCTTTAAAGCCTCGCAGGCCTTAACGTTAATTTTTTCGGAAATTTCCAAAGGTTCGACCTTAACTTTAAAGTACGGTTCAAACTGCACCTCTTCAACTATCACCGCCCGACTTAAAACCTTAACCAAAACACGTGCAAGATCCCCCGGACGCTTTACAAGTTGCTCTACAACACAAATACATCCCGTTCTGTTTAAATCGTCGAAAGTCGGAAGCTCTACAGAACTGTCAATTTGTGAAGTCAAAAAAATTTTTTTGTCGGCATTCATCGCCTCATCAAGCGAAAGCAAAGATTTTTCACGCCCGATGTCAAAATGAGCCACGGTATTTGGAAAAAGAACCAACCCTCTCATGGCAATCAAAGGCATTTCTCTTAAATTCATATATCTATCTCCTTGTATTTTATTCCGTTTTTCTAATTTTAACATATAGAAAACAAAAAGGCATTTTTAAAATTAAAATAATAAAAATTTATATACGCTTACTTAAC
>CAMYCP010000023.1 GCA_947254385.1 uncultured Filifactor sp.
TTGCATAAGAAATTGTAGTATCAATTTTCACTTTGAATTTTTGTAATGCAAGTTTTTGTTAACCTCCATGCCCACTATAAATGAAACTAATCCGGGAGGTTTCATAGTAATTCTGATTAGATATATACTACATTTTTTAAAGCTAATCAGTATTATTATCCGTTATTTCTTAAGAATATAACTTTAAATACAAAAACAACCAAGGATCCCATTCGTTTTATACGCACCGGCTCTTTTATTACACGATATAGCCACTCAAGTCCCGCTTTTTGATAAAATTCGGGTGCCCGTTTTACTTCTCCAGATATCACGTCCAAACTTCCGCCTACACCCATCATTACTTTTGAGTTAAGCGTATCTTTGTATTTATCTATGAAGTATTCCTGAAAAGGTGATCCCATCGCAACAAACAAAAAATCGGGTTTTTTTTGTGATATTTCTTTAACTATTTCCATTTCCTCACTATTTGAAGGATTGCCGTTGTGCATTCCTTTAAAATATCCGTGATGATACCCGGTAAGGTTTAAATTAGGGTAGTTTTCTTTTATTTTTTCAGCGGATTTTTTTACTATTTCGGGTTTAGCGCCGAGGATATAGACGGATTTTTTATCGGCGTTTGCATATTTTAACAATTTTATCATTAAATCTATTCCGGTTACACGTTCTTTTAGAGGATTTCTCATAATTTTGGACGCTAATACCGCCCCCGCTCCGTCCGGTACTACAAGGTCGGCTTTTTCAATGATGTTTTTCAAGATTTCGTTTTTACCGGCTCTTACTATTATTTCACTGTTGGGGGTAACCACAATAAAACGTTTATTTTTATCTACGGCGTCTATACACATATCAAACGCTTCGCCCGATGTTACTTTATCTACTCTTATGCCTAATATTTTCATGCTTTCCATATCATTCTCCGAGCAGTTTAATTAATTTTTTATTATTAAGTTCGCTTTCAGCGACGAATTTATCACGATGTTTTTTAAGTTCACTTTTTTTAGTTTTTATATTTGTATAAACGTTCATAACTTCTTCAAAAAGTTTATCGGCATTTATTTCTTCTACGTCCATACAGTTTAAATTCATTGAAGACAAAAAATCTTTTACTTTGGGATCGTATGATATGCCTACGGGATAAGAAAGGTTGAGCGTTGCAAAAATAAGCCCGTGCAGTCGCATAGATATGGTTATATCCGTATTTGCTATAACCGACAACATTTCTTCTATAGTGAGTTTTTTATCTACAAAAAATATTTTGTCGGATATTTTTTCATATATGTCCAAATTTATTTTTTTGTCCGCATCAAAATAAAACGGCAATAATATTAAATTAATTTTTTGTGTATCTATTTTTTGTGCAAATTTTATTATTTCCGATTTTATTTTATCGTCCATTTCTTTCCAAGGTCTGATGACTATGGCGATATTCGTTTTATTTTGAGAAATATTAAGATCATAAAGCAATTTAAGCCCGATTTTTTTATCCGCTTCCGGCATCAAAAACACACTGTCTGCCGTCAAGGTTATGTTTTTGTTTACTCCTATGGATTTTAAAAATTCATAGGAGCCTTTATCGCGTACAGTTATTGTGTCAACAGTATTCAGTACTTTGGCAGTATATTTTTGCCTTGATTTTTGTATGGGGCCTATTCCCTGCGCATATATCATGACTTTTTTTTTGCATATTTTTTTTGCAATATTTATGAGAGTAAGATAATAGTAGAGCGATTTAGTGGAAGTTACATCTTGCAAGAGAGAACCTCCGCCACTTACAAATAAATCCGCTTTATTTAACTCTTTTAATATTTGAAGTATATTCATTCTATCTATGGATTTTACGCCGTAAGTTTCGGAAGTTTCTTTCGGATTTTTTGACAATACGGTTATTTCAACATTTTTTACATCACGTTTCACACTGTTTATAAACGACATCAGTATCGCTTCATCACCTATGTTGTTGAAACCGAAGTAACCGGATACCACGATTTTATACATTTTTTATCTCCGATTTAATTTTCTTAAATTGTTTGATTATAAATGAAAATATCAACATTGCAATTGTGCCGGTAAACAAAGATACCAAAAATTCCCCTCCGACTCTCGAAATGGAGAGATAAAGCGGAGTACGTATGTGTGAGAACGTATTTTGTATATTGCTTTGACCGATTGCCGTAAAAATTGCAAGCAGCGGATAGAGCGGTTTAAATGATTTTTTATATGAAAGGTAGATAAATAGCATTGCGGCGGGAAAACCGAGAAGTATGGATTTATTTCTGGGTCTTGCAATAAAATGATTTTCCAAAAAGTTCCTAAACAACAGTTCCAGGGTTGCCGGTTTAACTTCGCTTGAATTTCCCGAGCGTATCATGAATATAAGCGCTAAAACGCCCAGTATACCCAGCAAAATAACCTGCCACACTTTTATATTTTTATCCAGTACGGCTTTAACATCCGCCCATCTAAGTTTATTTTCCGCCGTAAAGCGTTTGCCCAAACCGAAATATGCGAGATATAAAATCACTGAAATCATCATCGGCGTAAGTTGTGATATTTTAACTCCGCTAAAAGTTTTTAAATCCAGCATATATCTGCTGTCTGAAAGTAAAGCGGGAATAAAAAACGCACTTGTCACACTCATGGAAATACATACAAGTAATTTAAGAAATGAAAGCATAATTGGGTGTTTAATTTTTTTATCTGCGACATATATTTTTTTGGATTCTGCTATTATATAACAAACCGAAAGTGATGCTGAAACTATGCTTGAAAGCAGTGCAAACAATGATGAAAATGTATCGGTTTTTATATTAAGAGCAAAAATTGCGGCAAAGAAGAGCGTGCCTACTATTTGCAAAGCGTATACAATTTTTTTCTTGAGCGGATAGATATTTATTAGCAGTAACAAAAATGATGCGATTATTGCCGCTACAATCGGAATTTTTTTGATGTTGTTGACTGAACGGTTGGGCAAAGCTTTTAATTTTCCGTCCATCACGTAGCCGTGTTTTAAAAGTCTAGACGATAAAGATTTTAAAGTAGCATCATATATTGCAGGGTCGGTTACAAATTTGTTGTTGGGCTTGATATACGGTTTAAAATAAATTATACGTACATTTCTGTCAAGTACCGCTCTGTAAAATGTATTTACTATTTCCTCACCCTTGTGGTGTCCCGGTATTTCATAATCAAAACGTCTTTGTATATAGTCCCATGTGGTAAATAATTTTACAGCACGATAATGAGACGTTTTGGGAAGTTCGTTTTGTCCTTTGGAAATTTGACTTTTAGATAGAATATTGCGTTCTATCAAGGCTAAATTTACGTCCTTGTCAAGCATATTTTGATACAGTATTTCGGGTTGGTCATATGAGAGCCATTCATCACCGGAACATATTATATAGTTGGTTTCGTTGTCATATTCTTCTCTGCTGTAGTTTTGTTTAACGCTTTCGTATACTTTTTCACGTGAGTTGAAATATCTTTCTGCGGTTTTTTTCGCATCCTGATATGAAGAATTGTACAAGGGTCTAAGCAGCGGTATCATTTTAGCATTACTTATAGTCTTTATTTTTTCGTCGGAATATCCAAGTCCCAAATTTGAAAGTATAAGCCCTCTCCACGTGACTGCGGAATATAATCCGCCTTTATATATATCTTTTGCATCGCCGTAACAATATATTAAATCTTCTTCTTCACCCTGGATTACAAGTGTATGTTCATCAACACGCACTATTTTTCTATCTTTCTTAAGAGTATCTCTAAGTCCTTTTTCTATAAATGAAAGTGATTCGCTTTTACCTGTTACGGTAAGGTCGTATCCGTTCATTTCGGCTTTTATACCGAATTTCGGATTATTTAACATACTTTCAATCGTTTCTTCTTCAATTGCAACTGCACGTACGTTGTTTTTTAAAAATGTGTCGGCATAAGTTTGAAATCCGTCTCCTTCGTGTGCCAAAGCCAGCATCTGTTCATAGTCGACGGCTATTTTATATACCTTGTTCTTACTTTCCATTTTAAAACGGTCAAAACATATCCATGATGCCGTAAGTATACCTACCAACAAAAAAATGGCAAGCAGCCTGTCTTTTCTCATATAATTCTCCTTAAAAATTGTATTTTTCTACAAACGTTTTTTCAAGTTTTCAAAGTTGTCCTAAAAATACTGTGTTATAATAAATAGAACTTATAAAAAACTCAAAATTTTTGTGTCTCAAAAACGATATTTTTTTAATTTTTTCAACTATAGGATAACGGAGGTCGTTATGGCTGAAATTATAACGTTTGTAATATTTATTGCGGAACTTTTCGTGTTTTTGTTTTTAAAAATCAATGTAGTTTACGCCTTGTGTGTGGGACTTTGCTTGTTTATAATTTACGCCTTTTACAAAAAATTTTCTTTTAAAGAGATTTTTAATATGATTAAAGAAGGCATAAACGGTGTTAAATCCGTATTGTTCGTGTTTTTTTTCATAGGCATGATAACCGCCGTATGGCGTGCAGGCGGGACAGTGCCTTACATAATATATTATTCGGTAAAACATATAAATCCTACTTATTTTGCGTTTTACGCATTTTTACTCTGCACCATGATGAGTTTTTTGCTCGGCACGGCTTTCGGTACTGCCGGAACTATGGGGATAATCTGTATTTCCATTGCCCGCTCGTTGAATTTGAATGAAATTTTTATAGGCGGTGCGATTTTATCAGGTGCATATTTTGGCGACCGATGCTCCCCGATGTCTTCAAGTGCAATATTAATTTCAGATATTACGGATACGGACTTGTATAATAACATAAAAAATATGCTTAAAACCGCATTCATTCCGTTTTTAATTTCATGTTTAATATATTTTATATTAGGCAAAAACACAAAATCGGAAATTGATTTTTCCGCTATAAATGCTTTAGAAAATGAATTTGTTTTAAATCACATAGTTTTCATTCCGGCGCTAATAGTTATAATTTTGTCGCTCTGTAAGGTGTCCGTTAAAAAAACTATGCTGATAAGCATAATTTCAGGTATATTGATTTGTTTTTTTGTACAAAAAAATGATATACGGGAAATATTTAAAATCTTATGGAGAGGATACCGTCCGGATTATAATTCCATAATGTCGGGAGGAGGTATAATCTATATGTCTCAAGCCTTTTTTACGGTCGGTATTTCATCGACATATTTCGGCTTTTTTAAAAATACCGAACTTTTAAATCCGTTTACAACGTTGGTGGATAAACTCAAGGTTCATATGAGTTCGTTTTCAGTACTTTTCATATTATCGCTTATAATAAGTTTATTCAGTTGTAATCAAACTTTAGCAATAATGTTGTCGTGCCAAATCGGCAAAAATTTATTCAAAGATAAAAACTCACTGGCTTTAAGTTTGGAAAATACGGCTGCGCTGTTACCCGTGCTGATTCCGTGGAATATTTCCGGACGTGTACCTTTAGATACCATAGAAGTATCAATGTATTCTATTTTTTATTCATTTTTCATATTTGCCGTACCGCTTTGGAATATGTTTAAAAACAAAACTAAGGCTTAACTTTTTGGCATATAAAAAGTATAGGCGCCGTTTCACTTTGATTTAACGGGTTTATATCCAAAACTTTATATTTTACGGGGTTTATGCTTTTAAAAAATGAACTGACTATATGATGTTCTTTTCCTCTGTCATGTCCCAGATAGCTGGTTACGGACATTATTCCGTTCACATTGAGTATGTCCAAGCCTTTACTTAAACATATAAGCGTGGAGTCGGATTTGGTTATTATTTCGTGGCTGTTGTTAGGTAAATATCCGAGGTTTGCGACTATTAAATCCGCTTTTTCAACATATTTGTCAATATTTTCATGATTGTCGAGTATAAATTCAACTTTATCATATTCTTTTTCGTCACAATTTGCCTGAAGATGAGATTTTGCACTGTCTATAGCGGCTTGTTGTATGTCTATGGCATAAAATTTGTCTTTTACGTACGGCAAAAATTTTTCGACATCCAAACCGTTTCCAAGAGTCACATCGACCGCCGTATTTATTTTATTTAGATAATTTAAACATATTTTTAACGACATTTCACTTAAATCGGTAACAAATTTTTCATTCATAAAATACTCCTTAGACGGCTATTCAGTTTTAATTATCCTGTACGCTATAAGAAATGTACTTACTACTACGTAAATATCAGCCAAATTGAATACGAATTTCCAAATGCCGTAAAAATCGAACATATCAGTTACAAAACCGAATAACAGCCTGTCCGTCAAATTGGCTACTGCACCCGTAAGCAGGAATATACAGGAAATACGCATTATATTATCGTTTTTTATAAGTTCTCTTTGTGAATACATGAATGCGATTACCAAAAATACAGCCGTTACAAAAACAAAAGTTTTGCCCTGCATTATTCCGAAAGCTCCGCCTCGATTTTCAACATATGTTAACTTAAAAAAATTTTTTATTATGTCAATACTTCCTAAAGGCGCAAGTACAGTCCTCGCCCAGTGTTTTAAAAGCTGATCCGCCGACAGGGCTAAAATAACCAAAACTATCATTTAATTTCTCCGCCATAAGGTAAAAATCCTATTTTTTTATAAACTTTGCGCATTGTTTTTTCCGCCACTTTACGTGCTTTTTGCGCTCCTTTTGAATATACTTCTTCAAGATATGCTCTGTCTTTTAAATATTGTTCGGTCTTGGTACGTATGGGTTCCAAAACCGATATTATAACGTCCGCCGTATCGGCTTTGAGTACGCCGTATCCTTTAGATCTGTATTCTTCAACCAAAGATTGAACAGTTTTACCTGATAGACTGCTATAAATTTCGAGCAGATTTTTTATACCGAGTTGTTCGTCGTTATAATCAACTTCACCTTTAGAGTCGGTCACGGCTCTTTTTATTTTGCGTACGATGGCATCGTTGGAATCCATAAGAGATATAAAACCGTTTTCATTTTCATCGGATTTGCTCATTTTTTTTGAAGGATCTTGCAGGCTCATTACACGTGCCGCAGTTTTCGGAAAAATCCCGTCGGGTACGACAAATGTGGGTGAATATCTGTTATTAAAACGATTAGCTAAAGTACGTGCAAGCTCCAGATGTTGTTTCTGATCCGACCCGACCGGCACAAAATCGGTATTATATAAGAGTATATCCGCAGCCATAAGCACGGGATATGTTAGAAGTCCGGCGTTTAAGTTTTCATCATTTTTTTTGGACTTTTCTTTAAATTGCGTCATTCTTGATAATTCACCGATATATGTCATCGTGCTTAAAACCCACGAAAGTTCCGCATGAGAACTCACATGGGACTGAATAAATATGGTGCAGTTTTCGATGTCTATCCCTGCCGAGATATATTGAGCAAGTAAGAGCAGAGCGTTTTCCCTAAGGTCTTTGGGGTTTTGCGGTACGGTTATGGCGTGCATATCGACAATAGAAAATATACAATTATAATCTTTTTGCAAATTTACCCAGTTTGAAAGCGAACCTAAATAATTACCTAAAGTTATTTTGCCTGACGGTTGTATTCCGCTGAATAATGTCTTTTTGTCCAAATTTATCTTCTCCTTTGCACTTTTTTATTTATGTAATTCAATAAAGAGTATATCACAAACATTAAGTTTTGTGACCGCAATACATCATTAAAAGAGATGAAATTGCGGTCACATTTTTTAAATTAAATTCGATTTTTAAAAAGTATCATCACTTTATAATCACCTGCCCGGAGGCGGAGATTTCTCATTACTTTTATAGTTTATCCATATTATAAATACACTATACGACATTCCTTAACAAATTATACACGTTCTATATATATATAAGTTTCCTGTTCGTTTAAAATGTCCTGTTTCATGCCGTCATGTCGTTCTTCGTTAAGTTCTGTTGCCAAGGTTTCTTTCATTATCTCTTCTCTGTATAGTTTTACGGATTCACTCATTTTGTCGGTCGAAACGTACCATATTTTTATGTGGTCCATCATTTCATAATCGTTGGTTTTGCGCATTTGTTGTATGCGAGATACAAATTCTCTCATATAACCTTCTTTTATGAGTTCCTCGCTTAAATCGGTGTCCAACACGACAAATACATTGCCGAAAGTTTCAGCGTCAAAACCCGGTTTGGATTTAACACTTATGAGGAGATGTTCTTCTTTGAGTTCAAATTTTTCTCCATCGAGATTTATTTCCATTGAACCGTCATTTTTTAAGTTTTGTACAACTTCGACAGGGTTCAGTTGCTCCAATATTTGTTTGAATATTTTTAACTTTGAACCTATTAGTTTTCCAAGTACCGGCAAGTTGGGTTTGAGGTCATAGTCTATATAGGATTCGAGTTCATCGGAGAATACGACATCTTTTACGTTCAGTTCTTCTTTTATTAAGGGTACTAAATCGTTTATTTTTTCCTGATATTTTTTGTCGACAAATATTTTGGATATCGGTTGACGAACCTTGATTTTTACGGTTTCACGCGAGGCTCTGCCGAGGTTTACTATATCTTTCACCAAGTCCATTTTTTCTTCCAAGGCTTCGTTTAAAAGTTCGGGATTAAATTTCGGATATAGTGCAAGATGTACGGAGACTTCATCCGTTAAATCACGATATATCTCTTCGGATAAAAACGGTGCAAAAGGTGCTATAAGTTTTGACGTATCCCTTAAAATTTCATATATGGTGTTGTATACGGATTTTTTATCTTCGGTGAGTTCAGCTCCATAAAGTCTGCGACGACTGCGTCTTATATACCAGTTGGAAAGATTGTCGTTTACAAAATCTTGAATGTTTTTGACTATTTTGCAAACGTCATATTCTTTCATGTCTTCTTCTACGCTTTTTAAGAGTCTGTTGAATTTTGACAATATCCAAAGGTCAAGTTCCGGTCTTTGTTCATACGGGACAAAAAATTCTTTCGGGTCAACTTCGTCCGTATTAGCATATAGGGCGAAGAAATTGTATACATTTTTAAGTGTGCCGAAAAATTTACTTTGTACCTCTTTAAGTCCGTCTTCGTCAAATTTGGTCGGAAGCCACGGCGGCGACACATATAAAAGATACCATCTGAGCGCATCGGCACCGTATTTGTCGAACATTTTGAAAGGATCTACGGTGTTGCCTTTCGACTTACTCATTTTCTTACCGTCTTTGTCGAGGATTAAATCATTTACAAGGACGCTTTTATAAGGACTTTCTCCTTTCATAAATACGGATATGGCAAGCAATGAATAAAACCAACCCCGTGTCTGATCCACTCCTTCACATATGAAATCGGCAGGAAAAAGTTCGTCAAAATCATCTTTGTGTTCAAACGGATAGTGATGTTGTGCAAACGGCATTGCCCCGGAATCGAACCATACATCCACGACATCTCTTACACGAGTCATTTTCTTTCCGCATTTTTCGCATTTCAAATGTACATCGTCAACATACGGACGGTGTAGTTCTATGTTTTCATCTATGTTTTCAATAGCTTTTTCTTTAAGCTCTACGACGGATCCTATACTCACTTCATTACCGCAATCACATCTCCAGATATTAAGAGGTGTTCCCCAATATCTGGAACGTGATATTGCCCAGTCGTTCAAATTTTCAAGCCAATTCCCGAAACGTTTTTCGCCTATGTTCGCGGGATGCCATTTTACTTTGTTGTTTGATTCTATCAGTTTATCTTTATATTTGGTAACCGATACATAATAACTCGGTTTTGCATAATATATAAGTGGTGTGCCGCAACGCCAGCAATGCGGATAATTATGCGTCACTTTTTCTTTTGAGTATATTTTATTTTCGTTTGCAAGATATTTTATTATGTCTATATCCAGTCCATCTTCCATTACATATCTACCTTGCCACGGAGTATCGGTATATTTTCCTTCTTCATCTACAGGTTTGAGTACCGGCATATTGTATTTTTTACCGACGTTGTAGTCATCTTCACCAAATGCCGGTGCAGTGTGGACTATTCCGGTACCGTCTTCGGTTGTTACAAAATCACCGAGCATTACAAAAAATGCTTTTTTGTCGGGTTTAATAAACGGCATAAGCTGTTCATATTCCATATATTCAAGATTTTTTCCCGGCATTTCTTCCAATATTTTATAGTTATCTTTCAAAACTTTAGGGGCAAGCGTTTTTGAAAGATAGTATATCTCACCGTTTTGTTCAGCTTTTACATAAGTTTCGCTCGGAGAAACAGTCAATCCCACATTTGCGGCTAAAGTCCAAGGCGTAGTCGTCCACGCCAAAAAATATTCATTTTCTTTACCTTTGAGCTTGAATTTTACCGTAAGGGTGTTAGTTTTTATTTCTTTATACCCTTGAGCTACTTCATGTGATGCAAGCCCAGTTCCGCAGCGCGGGCAATACGGTAAAATCTTGTGTCCTTCGTAAATATATCCATCTTTATACATTTTATCCAAAATATACCATACAGATTCTATATATTTATTTTCAAGTGTGATGTAAGGATCGTCAAGGTCTATCAGATACGCCATGCGTTCCGTCATATCACGCCACAAACTTTCATATTCAAATACCGATTCTTTGCATTTTTTGTTGAAAGATTCCACGCCGTATTCTTCAATTTCGGTTTTATCTTTTATGCCGAGCTTTTTTTCAACTTCAATTTCTACCGGCAACCCGTGCGTATCCCAACCGGCTTTACGTTTTACCTGAAAACCGTGCATTGTTTGATATCGACACGTCAAATCTTTAAGTGTACGTGCTATAACGTGATGAATACCTGGCTTGCCGTTGGCAGTCGGCGGGCCTTCGTAAAATACGAATGAGTCTGCATCTTTTCTTTCTTCCACGCATTTATGAAGAAGATCGATTTCTTTCCAATACTCGCTTATTTTTGCTTCAGCCGATTTTATATTATCAGCTGACAATTTCTTAAATTCTTTCAATTACTACTCCTTCCATAAAATAAAAAAACCTGCGCAATATAGCGCAGGGACGAAATTTTCCGCGGTACCACCCTGATTCATAATTTATTATGCATCTTACATCTCTTTAAGGGAAGATAACCCGAAAGCCCTACATATCGAACTTTCCCGCCGCAAAATGATCCGACTTAAAATCCTCTGCCATTTCTCACCGTTTCATGGCTCTCTGTCAAGAGAATTTAAAGTCCGTTTTTGCGATTGCGGATTATTAGTAATAATTATAATTCATGTTTTTTAGTGTACATTTTCACACATATTTAAAACACAATACCCTCCATTTTCCTTTGGAAGTTTCGGATATTATGCGCTTAAACCTTACTTTACCTAAGCCTCTAACGGATATGACGGAGTTGTCTTTGACTTTTTCCGAAGGCTTTATAACCAAAGCATGATTTAAACTTACTCTGCCTTGAGATATGATTTCCTGTGCCTTGGTGCCTGATAAATTAAATACTCCCGCTACAACTTTATCTATTCGTAAAGACGGTACGATAAATATTTTTTCAGCAACTTCAGGAACAATGTGTTTAACATCTTCCCTCTGTACGATTGAAACAGCGACGGATGTCCTTCCCACTTGAGTTAAATTTTGCTCTATATACGGCGCTATAGTTTTAAGGCATACTATATATGCTTCGTTTTCGAGTAAAATTATATCGCCTATAAAGTCTCTGCTTATTCCAAGTCCAAGGGTTGCTCCTAAAATATCTCTATGTGATATTTTTTTAAATTTCAAATTGAACCGAAGTTTTATAAAAGATAAAAATTCTTCCTGAAAATCAAGGTTTTCATTTGTAAATACAAATATTGCACGTTCAAATTCATCTATTCCGCCGTCAATTTTATATTTAAGCTCTGAAATTTTGTC
>CAMYCP010000024.1 GCA_947254385.1 uncultured Filifactor sp.
TATAGGAGGTTTCATAGTAAATTTTGCTTAAGATTGCATACTACATTTTTTAAAGTAAATAAGTATTAGATGTTTATTTAAGCGTTTAAAAATTTTACAAAAAGTTTTCAACTTGATATTGCAATTTAGAGTTATTTTTAATTTTTTGTGTACCGCCTTTTGTTGTAAGAAAAGGAAAATATAGTGAAAAAACATAAATGGCAACTTGAAATTAAGTCCAAAAAAGTGAATTTTGAAGATGTGGTCAAAAACAGGGGCGTAAGCGACATGGATGAATACCTTAAACCGAGCGCCAAAGCGTTTTATGATCCGTTTTTGATGAAAGACATGGATAATGCCGTAGAGAGGATTAAAACCGCCGTTTCAAACAATGAAAAAATATGTGTATACGGTGATTATGATGTGGACGGAATATGCGCCGTGTCGATACTTTCAAGATACTTTAAATCAATAAATGCGAATCATACTCACTATATCCCGTCGAGAAGTGCGGAAGGATACGGTTTGAACAATGATGCAATACAAAAAATAAAAGATGACGGGGCAAAACTTATAGTGACGGTGGATTGCGGGATAACGGCGACAAGGGAAGTTGAGTTTTGTAAAGAATTAAATCTCGACATAATAATAACGGATCATCACCAAGCGCCTGAGATTATTCCGGAGGCAACGGCGGTTGTAAATCCGCATAGAAAAGATTGTGAATATCCGTATCCAAAGCTTTGCGGAGCGGGCATAGCTTTTAAAATTGTGCAGGCGCTTTCACAAAAAGCCGTGTATGAACTTTATCCTTACCTTGAAATTGCATCAATTGCAACTATTGCCGACATAGTTGAACTTACGGGGGAAAATCGGGCAATAGTAAAATACGGTTTTTACAGTATAAAGAAAAACGGTTTTATAGCCGGGATAGAAAGTTTGATTAAAATATCGGGGCTTGATAAAGAAAAACTCAATTCATATTCCGTAGGTTTTATGATAGCGCCGAGAATAAACGCATCCGGCAGACTTTCGGAGGCGGAAAAGGGACTTTCTCTCATGCTTTCGGACGACAGAACATTTACTGATGAAATATCTTCGGTTCTAAACGACATAAATATAGAACGCCGAAAAATCGAACATGAAATTTACTTACAGGCAAAAGGAAAGATAGAAAGCGATAAAACTTACGATAAGGACAAAGTTCTTGTAATAGAAGGAGAAAATTGGCACGAAGGCGTAATAGGGATAGTGGCGTCTAAAATAAGCGAAGATTACTATAAGCCGTGTATAATCATAAGCGTAAATGACGGTATCGGCAAAGGGTCGGCACGCAGTATCGATTCTTACAACCTGTTTGAAGAAATAAAAAAAGTTTCATATCTGCTTGAAAAATTTGGTGGTCATAGCCAAGCGGCGGGTTTGAGTATAAAAACCGAAAATATACAAAAATTAAGATTAGAACTTAATTTAAATGCTGAAACCGTACTGTCAAGCGAGGACATGATACCCGTCTTTAAAGCTGACGGCGTGCTTTCAGAAAAAAATTTAAATCTTACATTAGCCCAAAAATTAGATGCTATGGAGCCTTTAGGTTTAAAAAACAGAAAAGCGCTGTTTATAATGCAGAATGCTGAAATTAAAAACGTACGTCAGATAGGTCATGACGGATCTCATATATCGGGATATGTCGGAGCTGACAGATTTATAGGGTTTAATTTGTCGTGTTTGGTTGAAGATTTAAAGGATAATGCTGATAAAAAAATCGACATTCTTTTTTCACCGGAAGAAAATTTTTACAAAGGATACACTAATTTACAGCTCAATATAAAAGATTATAAATTTATAAAACGCATTTCTCACTCCAAGAGCATAGAACACATAATAGATTTTTTATATACGAAAATAGATGAAGATTTGATAATTAAGAATTTAAAAACGTGGCTTTCTTTAGATCATACCGAGTTTAAAGCCAATGAAAATACAATATACGTAAGCACCTTGTCCGACGCATACAACGAAGTTTCAACCACACTGGAATATGAAAACAACTTCTCAAGCCTATATTTTACCGAAGATATTGCTCGTTACAATAATTTGAGGTATAATAACATTATTATTTGCGATATTTTTTCTTTTATTGAAATATTAAATTCAGAAAAATTTGATTTGAGCAAAATAACGGAAATGTGGGTGGACGGCACAACTGAAAGTGCATTGCAGGCATTTTCACTGACTGAAATGGAAATCGGATTATTCTTAAAAAAACTTGCAGTCAATAAAAAAAGCGGCATCTCGTATGAGCGATTGGCAGAGTATTCGTTCAATCAAATGTTCGCTTTGAAATTGTGTACAAAACTATTTGAGGAACAGGGAAAAATTGTTCTAAAAAGAGGAACTCAAGGCATAGTTATCGAAACAACCGATGACGAAGCGGAATTTAATTTGACAAAATCCGTGCTTTACGGATCTTACGCAAAAATTTGCAAAATAATGGAGAATATTTTAGATACATTCGGTGCGGTGGAGGGGAAATATGGATTTAAAATCAACAATCAGAGTAATTGAGGATTTTCCTAAAGAAGGGATAAGTTTTAAGGATATAACCACGCTTTTAAAAGACGGTGAGGCGTTTAAAAAAGCCGTGGATTTAATGGCGGAAGACTTAAAAAATATTGATATCGACATAATAGCATCTCCCGAGGCGAGGGGGTTTATGCTGGGAACGGCGCTTTCTTACAAGCTCGGGGTAGGTTTTGTGCCGATAAGAAAGCCCGGTAAACTTCCGTGCAAGGTAAGATCTTATGAATATGAGCTTGAATACGGGTTCGATGCCGTGGAGGTACATGAAGACGCTATACAAAAGGGCATGAAGGTCGCGGTTATAGATGACCTTTTGGCAACCGGCGGTACGGTGGAGGCGACAATCGAACTTATAAAATCCCTCGGTGGAGAAGTTTCGGCGTGCGAATTTTTGATAGAACTTACGGATTTAAACGGCAGAGATAAACTTAACTGCGATAATGTAAACGCCGTTATTACATATCCGTTTTAATTAAAGACGTCTCTAAAAATTGATAAAAATTAAAAAATAGAATTTTAAACATTGTAAAATTTTTAATAACGGATTTTTTAGAAGTTGTCTTAAATTCAGATAATGTACTTAATGTAACAAAACTATAAAAAATATAAAATCAATGTTTTTTTTGAAAAGTACATTTTTAAGGCATCTTTTGATTGATAAATCAGATATATAATATATAAAAGAGGGTGAATAATTTATGAATTCCGAACTTGAAGCATTGGTTCATACAGTTGAAGAAAACAATCCGTCCGCCGACACCAGAATTATAATCAAAGCGTACGATTTTGCATATAAAAAGCACGGATCTCAGTTGCGTAAATCGGGAGAACCGTATATTATTCACCCGTTAAAGGTGGCAAGGATTTTAGCGGATTATAAACTTGATGTTTCAACCGTGGCGGCGGGACTTTTGCATGACGTACTGGAAGATACGGACATGACTTATGACAAAATGAAAGAAGAATTCGGCGAAACTATAGCGAATTTGGTAAATGGCGTAACGAATCTTAAAAAAAAGGAAGACAAAACCCCCAAAGAAATGCGGGAAAATAATTTTCATAAGATGTACATGAGTGCAATCGAAGATCGCCGAGTGTTGCTTATAAAATTGGCGGACAGACTTCACAATATGCGTACTTTAAAATATATGTCCCCCGAAAAACAGATAGAAAAATCCGAAGAGACGTTGGATTTCTATGCAAATTTGGCAAATCGTGCTGGAATATTTAATATAAAGTGGGAGCTTGAAGACCTTTCGTTTAAATATCTTAACCCTATCGCTTACAACATGATAAAAGACAAGGTAAACCAAAAGTACGATGAGCGCAAAGCCTATGTGGAAGAAGTTAAGGAAAAAATTAAGGGCATTATGGCGGAGCATGATATCAAGTGTACGATCGAGGGGCGCCCGAAACATTTTTACAGCATATACCGCAAGATGCAAATAAACAATTCAAATTTTGAAGACATATATGATTTTATAGCCGTGCGCATAATAATAGAAGATTTAAGCGAAGAAGAAGAAAACAAAGTATGTTTTGAAGTATTGAGTTATGTACAACAGGAATGGGTGCCGATAAAAGGTCGACTTAAGGATTATATATCGTCACCTAAGAGAAACGGGTATAAGTCTCTTCATACAACCGTTGTGGGGAAAGACGGTTCACCGCTTGAAATTCAAATCAGAAGCCGTAGAATGCACGAATACAATGAATACGGTCTGGCGGCGCATTGGATGTACAAAGATAATCTCGTAGGTAAAAAAAAAGTTGATTTTGACGAACAAAAAGAAATAAACGCCATGCGAAAAGTCTTCGAGGACTATGAAACATCCGAAACTCCTGAAGAATTGGCAGAAAACGTCAAGATGGATTCATTTTCCGATTTGATTTTTGTATATACGCCTAAAGGAAAGATGATCGAATTGCCGGTCGGGTCGGTTCCGTTGGATTTTGCTTATAAAATTCACTCAGGTTTAGGAAATAACTACACCGGAGCGATAATAAACAACAGCAGAATAGCACCTATAGACTATAAGCTGAAAAACGGAGATATAGTTAACATTAAGAAATTATCCACCGCAAAACCGTCGATTGACTGGCTTAACGTCGTAAAGACGCCAAGCGCCAGAAACAAAATAAGGCAGTGGTTTAAACGACAAAACCGTCCGGAAAATCTGGAAAGAGGAAAAAATCTGCTTGAAGAAGAAGTAAAAAAAGCGGGTTATCCTCTGGCAAACTTTTTAAAACAGAGATACATCAAAGAAACCGCCGAGGCACTTGCAAAAGGAACGGACGAAGATTTGTACGTTTCTTTGGGTTGTGGCGGGATGACCGTAAAAAAAGTAATTGAAAAAATCAGGGAATATTACGAAAAAGACAACAAGATCGCTCAAAATACGGAAAAAATTGAAGAAGAGACCGAGTATACCGATAAATTTAAGTACGGTAAATACAATGTATCACAAAATGCCATCAAAATTGACGGTGTAAGTAACGTACTAATGAGAATGGCAAAATGTTGTTATCCGATACCCGGTGACGATATAGTCGGCTATATAAGCAAGGGGAAGGGACTTTCCGTGCATAGAACGGATTGTCCGAATGTGCTTAAAACCGGCGGTAATAACCTTAAAATTCCTATTTCGTGGGATGAAAATTATAATTTAAAATCCGGTGAAACTTTTCAAGCCAAGATAAAAATAAAAGCTAAAAACAGAAATAAACTTCTGTTTGATATACGTGAGTGTTTGTCGTTCAGTAATGTGTCGCTGGAACACCCGATAAATTCCGACAAAATTCCGATGAAAGTCATAAAAAATAAACGTGAAGATATCGTACAGATTGAATTTATATGTCTGGTATCGAACAAAACGGAACTTATGACTTTAATCGGCAAACTTAAAGGAATAAAAGATGTAATCGACGTCTCACGATAAAAAGTTATAGATATATTCGGGGTATCTTAAAAAATTAAAATCAATATTTTTAGAACGGAGTTTTTAGAGGTTTCTTTTATAAAATAGAAAGAAGAAATTATGAGAATAGTAATTCAAAGAGTGCAAAATGCGTCCGTATCGGTGGAAAATAAAGTCATAGGTGAGATAGACGAGGGATATATGATCCTTGTAGGAGTGGGGGAAGAAGATTCTGAAAAAGACGCCGAATATTTAGCCGATAAGACGGCGGGGCTACGCCTTTTTGACGATGATGAGGGCAAAATAAATCTTTCAATCAAAGATGTCGGCGGGTCGATTTTGGCAATATCGCAGTTTACCCTCTACGCCGACACGAAAAAAGGCAAACGTCCAAGTTTTGTAAGAGCCGCAAAGCAGGAAAAAGCCGAAAGATTGTATGAATATTTTATGAGTTGTTTAAAATCGGCGGGATTAAAAGTCGAAAAGGGACAATTCGGCGCACATATGAAAATCGATATGATAAATGACGGCCCCGTCACGATTTTAATAGACAGCAATAAAACATTTTGAGGAGAAAAAATTGCAAATTGTAACTTTTAATAAAAATATATATGATGAAAACGCTTATTTATTGATAAGTGAAGATAAACACGCCATGGTTATAGATCCGGGACTTAACGGAAAAGATCTTATAGACTATATCGACAAAAACGGTTTGACCTTGGATAAAATCGTGTTGACGCATGGGCATGGCGACCATATAACCGATGTCGAACTTTTAACTTCAAAGTATGCGTCTCCGCTTTATGCCGGAGAGGGAGACAAAAATCTTCTATACAACGCCGATATAAAAGTTAAAAATATGTTCAACCTAAAGAGGGAAAAAATCACGGACTTTGCTTTTTTATCCGAAAAAGACGAGATAATTTTCGCAAATCACACTTTTCATGTGATGAACACACCGGGACACACTAAAGGCGGACTTTGTATATATGACGATAAGGTAATTTTTACCGGCGACACGCTTTTTAAGGGTTCTATAGGCAGAACCGACCTTGAGGGTGGAGATTATAACGAAATTATCGAATCGCTTAAAAAAATATCAAATCTTAATCCCGACCTTATCGTGTATTCAGGACACGGAGAAAGTTCCACAATAGGATATGAAATCATGTATAATCCGTTTTTAAAATTTTAAGAGGTGTTTACGGTGGATAATATTATCGGACTTAAAAGAACCTGTTACTGTAATGATGTAAAAAATAGCGACATAGGTAAAAAAATCACTCTTATGGGTTGGGTTCAAAGATACAGGAATTTAGGAGGACTAAAATTTGTCGATTTGCGCGATCGCTCCGGCATAATTCAGCTTACATTCGATACCGATTACAACAAAGAAGCGTTCGACAAAGCGGACAAACTGGGTTCGGAATACGTAATCGCGGTAGTCGGAGAAGTGAGAGAACGTTCATCCAAAAACAAAAACATACCTACTGGGGATATTGAGGTAATCGTTTGTGAACTTAGAATACTTAATGAGGCTGAAACTCCTCCCATATATGTAAAAGATGACGACGACGTATCGGAAGATTTGAGACTCAAATATCGTTTTTTGGATTTACGCAAACCGAAAATGCAATATAACCTCTATATGCGCCACAAGACTGTACAGGCGATACACAAATTTTTGTCCGATGACGGTTTTCTTGAAATTGAAACGCCGATTTTAGGAAAAACTACGCCGGAAGGTGCGAGAGATTATCTGGTGCCGAGTCGTGTAAACAAGGGCAGGTTTTACGGATTGCCGCAATCACCGCAATTGTTTAAACAACTTTTAATGGTATCCGGTGCGGACAGATATTTTCAAATTGCCAAATGTTTCAGAGATGAGGATTTGCGTGCCGACAGACAGCCGGAATTTACGCAGGTCGACTGCGAAATGTCGTTCGTGGAGGCGGACGATGTAATGGATATGACGGAAAGGATGTTAAAATCCGTATTTAAAGAAACTTTAAACATGGACATAAAACTTCCGTTAAGACGCATGAAATGGCACGATGCAATGAACGATTACGGGTCGGATAAACCGGATGTGAGATTCGATCTTAAAATTAAAGACGTATCGGAAATATTTAAAAATTCCGAATTTAAAACGTTTACTCAGATTTTATCATCCGGCGGAACGATTCGCGCTATAAATATTGAAGGACATGAAAAGGATTTTTCACGTAAACAGGTGGACGCCTTGGGTGAAACCGCAAAACTTTTCGGTTTGCAAGGCATATCCTGGATACGCTTTACGGAAGACGGAATAAAATCCTCCATAAGTAAATTTTTGACGGAAGAGATTATACAGAGTCTTACCGAAAAACTTAAATCTCACACGGGGGATCTTATAATCTTAGCCGCCGGAACAACGCTTAAGGCGCTTACTGCACTTGGACGTATTCGGTTGGAAGTCGGTGAAAAGCTCGGTTTGATAGATCACGACAAATTTGAATTTTTATTTGTGGTGGAATTTCCTCTGTTTGAATACAGTGAAGAAGAAAACCGTTATGTAGCGGCACATCACCCGTTTACCGCACCTTTGGATGAAGATTTAAAACTGTTTGAAACCGCACCCGAAAAAATGCGCGCCAAAGCCTACGATATAGTATTAAACGGTGTAGAACTCGGCGGAGGGAGTATAAGAATATATCAAGGCGACATACAGAAAAAAATGTTTAAGGCGATAGGGCTTAAAGAAGAAGAGGCGAAAGAAAAATTTGATTTTCTGCTGGAAGCCTTTAAATACGGAGCACCTCCTCACGGCGGGATAGCCCTCGGACTTGACAGAATGTTGATGCTAATGCTGAAACGTGACAGTATAAGGGAAGTAATAGCTTTTCCGAAAAATCAAAACGCCGTATGTCCTTTGACGCAAGCGCCGTCCAAAACGGATGAAAAGGCTTTGAAAGAACTTGGAATAAAATTTGACTGATTAAAGACCGTTAAGAATATAAAGTATAAACTTAACCGAAAACTCATCACCTTTAATGTACGAGATTTAAATAGGTTAAAGTTGTGAGGGCATTTTTAAAAATAAAAATCAAAAAAATCCGATACATAGTAAAATATATGTATTTTTGAAAATTATTTTTAGAGATTCCCGTGAATATTTAATAAAAAATTTTGATATACATTAAAAAGTTCATAAGATATACGGAGGAAAATTTGAAAATAGCCGTAGATGTAATGGGAGGCGATAACGCTCCTTTGGAGACGGTTGAGGGAGCGCTTATATATGCCGAAAAAAATCCGTCTGTTCAAGTATTACTTGTAGGCAAAGAAGACAAAATCAATGAAATAATATCGAAAAAAGATAATAAACCGAAAAATATTGAAATAATCAATGCAACGGAATTAATAGAGGGAGAAGACCACCCTGTATCCGCCATTCGTAAGAAAAAAGATTCGTCAATGGCTGTGGCGTTAAAACTTTTGAAAGAAAAAAAAGCGGATGCCGTGGTATCGGCAGGCAACACCGGGGCGCTGCTTGCAGGCTCGATATTTATAACCGGCAGGATAAAAGGGGTTGAAAGACCCGCCATAACCGGACTTTATCCGACTAAAAAAGGCGCATCGGTAATTTTGGATATAGGGGCGAATGCCGACGTTCAGCCGGAACATCTGCTCACATTTGCCAAAATGGGTACGCTTTATGCTAAACTTGCACTCAAAAAAGAAAATCCGACGGTAGGATTAATTAACATAGGAACAGAACCGCAAAAAGGCAATCAGCTTGTAAAAGAAGCTTACAATCTTTTTAAAGACTGCGACGACATTAATTTTAAGGGGAATGTCGAATCGAAAGAGATTCCTGCAGGAGCGGCTGATGTTCTCGTGTGTGACGGCTTTACCGGAAATATAATACTCAAACTCACCGAGGGAATAATCACGGAGCTTATCGGAAAATTAAAAACCGCCATGCTTTCCGACTTTAAGTCCAAAATGGGAGCAATGTTTTTAAAAGACAGCCTGAAAAAAATGAAAAACAGCTTTAACTATGAAGAAATAGGCGGAGCGATACTTTTGGGTATAGACGGTACGGTAATTAAAGCACACGGCTCGTCAAAGCGCGGTTCTTTTTCAAATGCCATAAAACGTGCGGAAGAGTTTTGTAATGCAAAAGTTGTGCAGTCGATAACGGAAATGATATCCGAAGAAAAATAAATTTGTGAGGAGAAAATTATGGACGAATTAGGCAACGTAACAATATCTACAGAAGTTATTGCAACCATTGCATCAGTAGCTGCCGGAGAAATTGAAGGTGTATCCAAGATGGAAATGAACTTTGCCGAAAGCATAAGTGAAAAATTCGGCAAAAAAAGTTACTCCAAAGGTGTAAAAGTACAGATAGAAGATGATACCGTGATTATAGACGTGTTTATAAACATAATCTTCGGCTATCCGATAAATGAAACCGCCGTAAAAGTACAGGAAAACATCAAAAAATCCATGGAATCCATGACGGAATTTAAAGTAAAAAAGATAGACGTACACATCAGCGGAGTTACCACAATCGTAGAAGAAGAACTCTAAATCGAATTACTTTCATGAAGTGGCATCTCTAAAACTTGATACAATCAAAAAATATTATGAAATCAATATTTTAGAAAATAAAATTTTTAGAGTTTTTTAAAAATACACTCACAAAAACCGACACAATCACATAAACATATTATAAAATGAATATTTTTTTGATAGCTGAGTTTTTAGAGACTTGGAGTATCAAAGAGTTTGTATTGATTTTTGTAACGCAAAAAAAACACGAAAGGAAATTAATGAGCCGTAAAGCCGATAGACAAAAAGCGTTTGAACTGATATATGAGATGCATATTAAAAATGAGGAAGATATTGAATATCTTCCTCATTATGTCGAACGTGAAAATATTGATACGGAAAGTTACATCTATAACCTGCTCGAAAACTATTTAGAGCATAAAGAAGAAATAATCTCCATGATTTCTAAAGGTTCGGACAAGTGGAATATAGACAGAATAAGTAAGGTAGACCTTGCCATAATAAAAATCGCCTCCACGGAAATTATGTATATTTCGGACATACCTGAAAAAGTATCCATTGATGAAGGTGTAATTTTATCTAAAAAATACTCCGAAGCGGACGCATACAAGTTTGTAAACGGAGTTTTAAAATATGTTATGGAACATAAAACAAACTGATATTGCAATTTATAATTTTGTTTCCCTAAAATTTAAAAACGGAGGGGTATTTTTGAGTAGAGAACTCGTTTCCGTGAAGACGGACATTGAAAAAAAGAGTTACCTTAAATTTATATATATAGCGACATTTAGAAGAAATTTATTTTTGCTTTTGTATATGATATTGATTTCATCCTTTGCAGGGTGGATTTTAACAAAATATATGAAACTGCCGGACAAGGCATACAGTTTTTTGATATTTTTTTTACTCTTGATAATATCTGTAGGCGGTACGGTACTTCAAATTGAACATAAAAATAAAAAAATACTGAAAAAAAGCGGACATCAACTATACGGCGGATTTATCAGTATAGTTTTTTACGATGAGAAATTTAAAGTAAAAGGCAGCAGTGAAAAAAAATTTACAAATATAAACTATTCGGACGTAATGCAGGTGATAGAGTCTAAAACTATGCTCATAATGTTTTTAAACAAAAGTTCGGCAATTTATTTATCTAAAAAAGATATACCTAAAGGGCAAAGAGACAAAGTATTATCCATTTTAAAAGAAAATATAGGCAGAAGATACAAAAAAATCTGGTGTGTTTTCTAAGATTGTTATAGAAACATGGGGATTTTTAAAAATAAAAATTGTAAAATCAATATTTTATTTTTTAGAGGTTTTTTGTATTTAAACATGAAAAAGTTTTTTGGGGGGAAGATATGATATATAGCATGAC
>CAMYCP010000025.1 GCA_947254385.1 uncultured Filifactor sp.
GAAAATTGATACTGTAATTTCTTGTGCAAATTTGTGTAAGTACAAAATAAACGTAATAGGCATAAGCATTTTAAATATTTTAAAATTTACGGAGTAATTTATGAAAAAATATAAATATCTGTTATTTGATGTGGATATGACACTTTTGGATTTTAAAAAATCCGAAAAATTCGCACTTAAAAATACAGTGGAATATTTCGGACATGAATTTAACGAAGATATACTCAAGATTTATGCAACTATAAATCAAAACTATTGGGAAAAGTACGAAAAAGGGGAGGTTAAAAAGGAAATTTTAATTTACGCAAGGTTTGCTGATTTTTTAGATACTTTAGACTGGGCGGGAGATAAAAATGCATGGGAAGATTTTTATCAAAATTCGATAGGCGAAACTGCGTTTGTAATTGACGGAGCTGAAGAAGTGCTTGAAACTTTATATCAGAAATATCCGCTATACGTTATAAGCAACGGCACGGGCAAGACTCAGAGAAGTCGGCTGAAAAACGCAAATCTGCTTAAGTATTTCAGATATCTTTTTATTTCTGAAGAATTGGGAGTACAAAAACCCGAAAAAGCATTTTTTGAGAAAGTTTTAAATACTGTGGATAAAAATAAAAGCGATTTTTTGGTTATCGGCGATTCATTGACTTCGGATGTGCTTGGCGCAAACAATTCGGGTCTTGATGTCTGCTGGTATAATTTTCAAAAGATTAAGAATTCAAAATATGATATAACTTATGAAATATCAAGTCTTCCGGAGCTTATAAAACTGCTTTCGTAAAAATGCTTATTAAAATGATAAAAGTAACCTCCAAAAATCAAAAAGAGAATTTGATATATTCTAATACTCTTTACTATATTTTTTGTTAGTTTATTTAATTGTTTCGTATTTTAACGTTCATATATTATTGTCGTACTACATTTTTTAACGCTTTTAAGCATTAGAGTCTTCCTAAAATATTTCAGTTTCAAAAAGCTATGATACTATAGTTTTAAGAACTTTTTTGTAATTAAACTTTCCTTTTGTAATTTGGAAAGTTTTTTTATTTCTATTTCTCTTTTGAGCGCATCACTTAGATTACAGTAAATTTCATAATATGCAAGTTTTACGGGAATACGGGAGCGTGTGTATTTTGCGCCTTTTTTTTCATTGTGCGCCCGTATCCGTTTTTTTAAATTGTTTACCGTGTAGCCCGTGTATAGCGAATTATCGTTACAACGCACCATGTATACATAGTATTTTTTTGTATCTTTCATAAAAAATTTTAATGCGATACTTTGCGTGCCAAAAAATCTCCCGCCGCTTGTATCATATAGACGATGAGAAGGATTAAAACCACCGTAACAATCATTGCATCTTGTTTAAAGCCTTGATAGCCGTATCTTACCGCAAAATAACCCAGTCCTCCGGCGCCGACTACTCCGGCTATGGCTGAAAAATCCAACAGACTTATAAACGATACCGTTATTGCATTTATAACTCCCGAAAGTCCTTCTTTTAATATTACTTTGTATATTATTTGAAAAGGTGAAAAGCCCATGGCGGAAAATGCTTCTATCAAGCCTTTGTCCACGCTGTAAAGTGAGATTTCTATCTGTTTTGCCAAAAACGGCGTACACGCAACTGTAAGGGGAAACAGCGCCCCTTTAAGACCGATGCTTGTACCCATTACGATACGGGTAATACCTGTAAGAGAGGCAAATAAAATAATTGCGGGTATTGAACGCAAAGCGTTTACAATTTTTGAAAGTACACTGTACAAAAGTGAGTTTTCAAGAATATGTCCTTTGGATGTGACCAGCATCATAACCCCCAAAGGAAGTCCCAGGAGCGTCGAAAAAAATCCGGACACGCATATCATTACGAGTGTTTCTTTAAGCGCCGTAAAAAGTTCTCCCCAAAGTGATGTCATATTGGGCAGATAAGTTTCAATCATGTTGTATCACCTCAATTTTAGTGCCGGTATTTTTTATATATTCCACGGCTTTTTTTATATTTTCATCCGTGCCGAGTATTTCCACATATAGACTGCCTATCATTGTTTCAGAGATTTTTTCGATATTTCCGAACAAAATGTTTACCAAAACGGCACAATTTTTAACAACTTCGGAAATTAAAGGAGTATGTGTGGTCTTACCTGTAAATGAAATTTTATAAATTACCCGATTTTCATCTTGGATTTTGTCTAAAAATTCGTCGTCGTGCATTGTTCCCGAAACAAATTTTTTAGCAATCTCAGTTTTCGGATTGGAAAAAATCTTTGCTATGTCACCCTTCTCCGCTATCTCACCGCTGTCCATAACGGCTACATGGGTGCATATCTGTTTTACAACCTCCATCTGGTGAGTTATGATTACTATGGTGATACCTGTTTTTTCATGAATTTCTTTTAAAAGTTTAAGCACGGATTTCGTCGTGTCGGGATCCAGTGCGGAAGTCGCCTCGTCACATAAAAGTATCTCCGGATTGTCGGATAATGCCCGTGCTATTGCGACACGTTGCATTTGTCCGCCACTTAATTCCCTCGGGAAAGAGTGGATTTTATCACTTAAAGAGACCATTTGCAAAAGGTCGGTAACTTTTTTTTCAATCTCGCTTTTTTTGTATCCCCGCGCTTTTAAGGGTAGAGCGATGTTATCGAACACATCAATATTTTTCATGAGATTGAAATGTTGAAAAATCATACCTATCTTGCGTCTAAAAACTCTAAGTTCTTTTTTTGAAAGATAATTTAATTTTACATCGTTTATTACAACTTCTCCGGAGGTTGGACGTTCCAAAAAATTTATGCAGCGAATCAACGTACTTTTACCCGCTCCGCTGTAGCCTATAATACCGAAAATATCACCGTTTTCGATATTTAAATTTATATTTTTAAGCGCAAAAACATCGCCGCTTTTGCTTTTAAAAACTTTATTTACATTTTTTAGAGAAATCAAATTTTCACCTTCTACTGTTTTAATATATTCTTTATATTAATTTAATAAACGAAAAAAGTCAATTATAACGGTTTTGCCTTTTAAATCCTAAAAATTACACAACTTAAAATTTTTAGATTATAATTAATTGATTAACAATCCGCACTGTGATAAAATTAAAATGAATGGAGGATTAATTATGGATAGAATTACCGCTTTAAGAGATTTTATGAAAAAAGAATCTATAGACGGAGTATGGGTGAGTATGCCTGAAAATCTCCGTTATTACACCGGCTTTACCGGTACGACGGGCGAGGCGTTAATAACGCAGGAAAAACAGTTTTTTTATACGGATTTCAGATATTTACAACAAGCCGCAAAGCAATGCGCGGGATATGAAATTAAGGAAGTAAATAAAGATATAGGGACGTTCGATTATATTTTTAAGTCGGGTCTTGATAAAATCGCCTATGAAGATATGTATATATCCGCACACGAATTTAAAAAATTTGAAGAAAAAATGCCGGGTAAAAAGCTCTATCCTCTCGGAGAGACTTTAAGAAAACTGCGCAGCGTTAAATATGCGGACGAGCTTGAAAATTTGTATCATGCGGCTGAAATAGCCGATGAGGCGTTTAAACATATGCTTAACTTTATAAAACCGGGTTTAAGCGAAAAGGAGGTGGCGTTGGAACTTGAGTTTAAAATGCGTAAACTCGGAGCATCGGGACTTTCCTTTACCACTATAGCCGCCTCCGGTATAAGATCTTCCATGCCTCATGGAGTTGCAAGCGATAAAATAATAGAAAAAAATGACTTTTTAACGCTGGATTTCGGATGTGTATACAATGGGTATTGTTCCGATATGACACGCACGATAGTTGTAGGTAAGGCAAACGACAGACAAAAGGAAATATATTCCATAGTGCTTGAAACACAACTTGAAGTGTTAAAACATATCCGCCCCGGTGCAAAGTGCAGTGAAGTGGATAAAGTATCCCGCGACATAATAGGATCTTACGGCTACGGCAAATATTACGGACACGGTCTGGGACACGGAGTGGGACTTGAAATACACGAACTTCCCGTGTTCAATCCTTCTTCCGAAGATATATTGTATGAAAACAACATCGTCACCGATGAACCCGGAATATATATCCCGGATTTTGGAGGAGTGAGAATTGAAGATACTGTACGTGTGACATCGGACGGGTGCGACAGGGTGTCCAAATCACCTAAGGAACTTATAGAACTTGATTTTTAACGGAGGAAATGTATGATTTCAGCAGGAGAATTTCGTAAAGGCGTGACTTTTGAAATGGACGGGCAACCGTTTTTGATAGTGGACTTTCAACACGTAAAACCAGGTAAAGGTGCGGCGTTTGTAAGAACCAAATATCGTAACCTTATAACCGGAGTGTTGAGAGAAGAAACATTCAACCCTAACGACAAATATCCGGTAGCGCAAATTGAAACCAAAGAAATGGAATATCTCTACAACGACGGCGAACTCTATTATTTTATGGACGAAGAAACATTTGATCAAATTCCTTTAAACTACGAACAAGTAGAGGATGCGATTAAATTTCTTAAAGAAAATGAAAAAGCCATGATAAGATTTTATAAAGGTAAAGCATTTCAAGTTGAAGCGCCGAATTTTGTAGAACTTCTCATAACTGAAACCGAACCCGGAGTTAAAGGTGATACGGCAACCAACGTGACTAAAGCGGCTACCGTGGAAACAGGCGCCGTGATACAAGTGCCGATTTTTATCAACGAAGGGGACAAGGTTAAAATTGATACCCGCACGGGAGAATATCTGTCGCGTGTATGATAACGGTTGATTTTAAACTGTGAAAGGAGTGCGTTATGCAAAGTCTTAAAGAACAAATTGCTTACATTGAGGGTCTTTGTTCGGGATTAAAAATCAATAACAAAAGCTCGGAAGGAATCGTACTTAACGAAATTGTTTCACTGCTTTCAAACATGGCAACTGAGGTAACTTATCTTGAAGATAGGTTGTCGGATTTGGAAGAAGATTTTTACGATGATGAAGACGAATATGATGATGAAGACGAATATGATGATGAAGACGAATATGATGACGGAGATGACAATTATCTTAAAATGACGTGCCCCGCCTGTGGTGCTGAAGTAAATATCAGCGAAGAAGAACTTGCCGATGAAACACTGGACATACATTGTCCGAAATGTGATGAAATTTTGGTTGACAGCGTCACGGAAGAAGATTAAAAAATTAAAGGCGACATAAGTTAAACATAAATTTGTGTCGCCTGTACATAAGATTTTTTATATTTTTGGTAAACAAATATCGTTTCATTTGGCGTAATATTCGGTAGAGTTTTAAGATAAAACAAACATGATTATTTTTACAAATTTATCGTGTCTGAAAAAAACGGGAAACGGCACATATCGTTTCCTTTTTTTGATAATCATACAATAAACGGTATAATCTAAAATCAAAAATGAAATTGCATGATTATTAAAGGAAAGTGAGGAGAAAATGAAAAACGAACAGTCTTTTGAGGAAATAATAAAATATGAATTTAAAAATAAATCACTTTTAAGATGCGCTTTAACCCATACATCTTACAGTAACGAACATGAGGCGCAAGGGGTTAGAAGCAACGAACGTCTGGAATTTTTAGGCGACAGTATACTCGGAGTAGTTGTAAGTGTATATATATTCAAGCATAGAATCGATCTTCCCGAAGGGGACTTATCCAAGATAAGATCGGAAATAGTATGCGAAGATTCCTTAAAAAAGGTTGCCGACAAGATAAAAGTGTCCGACTATATATTTTTGGGCAAAGGTGAAGAGCGAAACGGCGGCAGAAGACGAAAATCCATACTCGCCGATGTGATTGAGGCGATAATTGCGGCAATATTTTTGGATTCGGGAGTCGATAAAGCGTCCGAATTTATATTCAACTTTATGGGTGACATAATATCCCATGCGACGGGTAACGAAGAAGATAAGGACTATAAAACCAGATTGCAGGAAGAAGTGCAAAAAACTCCCGGTGCAAAAATAGTGTATGAAGTTATATCCGAAACCGGTCCCGACCACATGAAAGAATTTGAAATTGCGCTTAAAATCAACAATAAAATTGTATCCACCGCCAAAGGTGGCAGTAAAAAGAAAGCGGAAAAAGAGGCCGCCCGACTTGCATTAGTTGATATCAACAAGAAAAAACACAAAAAGAAGTAGACCGTACGAAAGGGGTCATATTTGAAACTCAAAGCGTTATACATCAACGGGTTCAAATCTTTCGCCAACAAAACGGAGATAGAATTTACTTCGGGGATAGTCAGCATAGTAGGGCCTAACGGCAGCGGCAAAAGCAACGTACTGGATGCGCTGAGGTGGGTGCTTGGAGAACAGAGCGCCAAAAGTATGAGAGCCGACAAAATGGAAGACGTAATATTTTTCGGTACGCAGTACAAAGCGGCGCAAAACTTATGCGAAGTTGAGATAATATTCGACAACGGCGACGGCAGCCTTGATATAGACTATAGTGAAGTATCGATTAAGAGAAAAACCTATCGCGGAGGCGACAATACATTCTATTTAAACAATAAAGTTTGTCGATTGAAAGATATACGGGAATTGCTTTTTGACTCCGGAATAGGTAAAGACGGCTATTCAATCATAGGTCAAGGTCGTGTGGAAGATATAATCCGCAGAAATGTTGAGGCGCGGCGTAAACTTTTTGAAGAGGCGTGCGGGATATCCAAATATCGTTACAGGCAGGAAGAAAGCGAACTGAACCTCGAACATTCCAAAGACAACTTAAATCGGATAGAAGACATCTACTCTGAAATAAAAAGACAAATTGAACCCCTGTATGAACAGAAAATAAAGGCTGAAAAATACATCGAACTTAAAAATAAACTTAAAAATGCTGAAATAAGCCGTGCCGTAAAAGAAACGGCAAATTTGGATGAAGAAATCGAAACAAAAAAAACTGAACTTAAACGGATTAATCTTCAAATAAGTGAATTTGAAAACGAAAGAAAAAAAGCCGAACAACAAATAAATATTTTACAATCTCAGCTTGAAAAACTCGTTGAAGACGAAAAAACCAAACTTACGACACAAAATGATATTTTGCTTAAAATTAAAGAATTGAACTTTAAAATTGAAAAAAACTTCGCATTAAAAACTCAATATACATCACAAAACGATGAAATACGCTCTGAAATATCGAACATTGAAAATTCATCGGCAAACAATAAAATCGACATAACTGCTCTTGAAACAGAAAAAAATAAACTTAATGAACTTATATTGAATTTAAAAGAAGAAAATGAAAAATTATACGCTGATAAAGTTGTACATTTGTCAAAACTTAAAGAAAAAACCGACGAATTTGAAAAAATAAAATCTGAAAACTCAAAGACAAAAGAACGGGCTATATTTCTTAAAGCTCAAAATGAAACGTTAAAGACGACTTTATTGAGTGCGGAAACCGAACTTAAAAGTATTTTTGACAAAAAAAACTGTATTAATCAAAAAATAAATAAATTTAAAACAGACATAGACAGACTAAAAGAAAAAATATCCGAACTTGAAATAACCGCTAAGAAATATATGGACTTAAAACTTAAACTGCAAAACGAAAACAAAGTTCTAAAAACAAAAGTGTCTGAAAGTGAAAAAGTTTTAAACGTGCTCGACATAGAACTCAGTACTCTGCGTTCCCGTAAAAAACTCAATGAAGATGTACAAAAAGAATATGAGGGAATGCCGTATTCCGTAAGGCAACTTATGAAACGTCGGGAGAAAACCGACATTTTGGACGTGGTTGTAAATATTATCGAAACTTCCGCAAAATATGAAACGGCGGTAGAGTCTGCGCTCGGCGGAGCATTATTTAACGTGATAACCGACACAAGTGAATCATGCCGAAGTGCAATAGAAATATTGAAAAAGGAAAAACTCGGGAAAGTTACATTTTTACCGATTTCCGATGTGAAAGCAAAACCGCTTGAATTATCCGATGAAATCATATTAAGCGAAGTAGTCGAAACAAATGAAAAATATAGTCAAATAGTAAAATATCTTTTTGGACGCACAATATTTTGTGAAACTATGGATGAGGCAATCTTAAAATCACGTAAATATGCGCATAATTACAAACTCGTTACAGCTCAAGGCGAAGTGTTTTATCCCGGAGGTTCCATATCCGGCGGTTCACGCGGTAAAGCCGTCAATTTGCTTTCAAACAGGCGGATACTTAAACAGATAACGCTTGAATATAATAAAAAGACCGATGAATACGAAAAACTTAAAACCGAATTTTTAAAACAAAGTGAAACGCTTAAACAACAAAACATTGAATTACAAAAACTCACATCCGAAGAAAAAAAAATCGATGAAAAACTTACCGAACTTAAAGCGGACTTAAAAATAAAGGAAAAAGAAAACACCTCTTTTTTAGACAATCTAAAAAATTTATCTGAAGAATACGACCGTACGGCACATAAAAAACAGGAAATTTTAAAACGAACCGACGAAAATATAACCGAGCTTAAAACCGTTTTACAACTTTTGGATGAAAGCAAAAGCAAACTGAAAAAAGAAAATGAAGAAAACTTAAAATATCGTAAACTGGCTGAAGAAACCGAGCGTTTGATATATGAAAAAAATTCAAAGCTTAATATTAAAAATGCCGAACTTGAGAGGTTAAATCTTAAAATATCATCATATTCACAAAAAGAAGAAGAAAATAGCGAACTTTTGGAAAATCGCAAACAAAAACTCTCTAAAAACTCAGACAAAATTAGAGCCTTAGATGAAGAAATACGACAGATTGAAGAAGAAATCCTAAAACTTCAAAGTGAACACGAAGAAGAATCAAAAAAAACGGAAACATTCAGCTTTAAAAAAAGTGAACTTGAAAAAGAAAAAGCCGAAATAAAAAATAAATTTAAAGACGGCGAAAATTTAAATATAGAAATGCACAAACAGGCTTACGACGCGGAAAACAAACTTGAAAAGCTTTTTATGAATAAAGAGACGATAAAATCAAGACTTGAAGAAGAATACGGCGTGGATATTTCTGAAATGGAAAAAATCACAAGTGAAAAAGAAATCAGCCGGACATATTTAAATAAACTCAAAAATGAAATAAAAACCTTGGGCAACGTCAATTTGGACGCCATAGAGGAATACTTTGAACTAAAAAAAAGATTTGATTTATACGACACTCAACGGACGGATCTTGTAAATTCGGTAAAAAGTGCTGAAAAAATAATAATTCGGTTAAAAAAAGAAATGTCCGATGCATTCATAAATGAACTTAACGAAATAAGCAAACTTTTTAAATATACATTCTCAGAACTTTTCGGAGAAGATGCCGAGGCTTCGATAAACCTTGAAGATGAAAAAGAGCCGCTTACAAGCGACATAATCATCAAAGCCGAACCTCCGGGAAAAAAACTTAAAAGCATAAACTCCATGTCCGGCGGTGAAAAAGCTATGACCGCCATAGCCGCATTGTTTGCGATATTGATGCGCCGTCCGGCACCATTTTGCTTTTTGGACGAAATAGACGCCCCGCTCGATGATGCCAACGTAATCAGATTTGCCAAATTTTTGCGCAAACTTAACGATAAAATACAGTTCATAACAATAACTCACCGCCGAGGAACGATGATGGCGTCTGAATACATTTACGGCGTGGTAATGGAAGAAAAAGGAGTATCCAAAATCCTCAGTATGAAACTTGACGAGGCGGATAAATTTATAGAACGATAGTTATAAAAAGGAAGTGTACAAGTGTTTAAAAAATTATTCAGTTTCGGTAAAAAAAATGTACGTGAAGATGAACAGACAGACGTGGAAGAAACAATAAATGAAGAAAATGAACAGGCATTTTTGGAAGAAACGGCAGATAATGAAAACGAAACGTTAAAAGAAATTGATGAATCCGATACTATAATTGAAGAAACAGGAAAAACCGAAACTGCGAAAGAAGTTGAGATAAAACCTCCAAATAACTTTGAACCGGATGAAGAAAAATTTGAATCTACTGAAGTTACGGACGAAATTTTGGAAAAAAATTCTGAAGAAAATGAAAATAACGCTAAACAGGTTGAAAAATCAGAAAAAAAATCACTATTTCAAAAATTTAAAGACGGACTTAATAAAACCGCCCGCAACATAACCGGAAAAATAGACATAATGCTCGGCAACTACACCAAAATAGATGACGAAATGATGGAAGAACTGGAAGAAATACTCATAACATCCGACATAGGTTTTGAAACCACTGTAAAAATAATAGACACATTAAAAGAAAACTTAAAAAATAAACACATAGACGACGTAAAACAGGTAAAACCGGAACTTAGACTTGTAATAAAAGATATAATGACGCAAAACTACACCGCTTTAACTACGGACGAACCGCCGTATATATATACGGTCGTCGGAGTGAACGGGGTAGGTAAAACTACCTCCATAGGCAAAATTGCGGCATTGATAAAAAAATCCGGTAAAAGTGTAATGCTTGCAGCCGCCGACACATTCAGAGCCGCCGCCACGGAACAGCTCACGATATGGGCGGATCGCTCACAAGTTGACATAATAAAACGTGAAGAAGGAACGGATCCTTCAGCTGTAATATACGATGCTATAAAATCCGCACAAAAAAATAAAACCGACGTACTGATATGTGACACGGCGGGAAGACTGCACAACCGCAAAAACCTCATGGCGGAACTTGGCAAAATATTTAAAATAATCGACAGAGAATATCCCGAGGCAAAAAAAGAAACACTGCTTGTAATAGACGCCACCACGGGACAAAATGCGATAAGTCAAGTCAAAGTATTTAAAGAAGTAGCTCCCATAACCGGAATAATATTGACCAAACTTGACGGAACTGCAAAAGGTGGTGTGGTAATCGCTATAACGGACGAACTTAAAGTGCCGGTAAAATATGTGGGAGTAGGTGAAGGAATAGACGACCTTCAAATATTCGACCCCGAAAACTTTGCTAAACTCATAATATCCGAAGAATAAAAAAATCCTCCGTTTTACGGAGGATTTTCAATTGAAATTTTTTTATGAAACGGATTGACGTGTAATTATAATATAAGTATAACGTAATTATGAATACTATAACATTTATTTGGGATGAAAATAAAAACAAGATAAACAAGAAAAAACATAAACTTTCTTTTGAAACGGCAAAGGAAGTATTTGAAGACGACGATGCAATTTTATTCGACGATCCGGAACATTCTATAGAGGAGGACAGATTTTTGATAATATGTCTAATACATAGTGGTAAAATTTGCATTGTAAGTCATTGTTATAAAGAAAATGAAGACGTTATACGCATTATATCCGCAAAAGAGGCTACTAAAAAAGAAAAAGCAATATATAGAGAGGTGGAAAAATTATGAGAGAAGAATACGATATAAAAAATTTAAAT
>CAMYCP010000026.1 GCA_947254385.1 uncultured Filifactor sp.
ATATTACTTATTATATATTTAATACAATCTTGATAAACAGTCGCATTTTTGTACTGAAACCTGTTAGAAAACGGAATATTTTTTTATTTTTCCGTTTTTTATTCAGTCCGAGTTAAAATAATTTTTGTCAAAAGGATTTGAAAACTATGTCAGATATGGCTCTTTGCGGTGAAATTTTAGCAAAACACTGCGCTCCTACCTTAGCCGACTTAAAACTTGCAAATATGTTCGTTCACAATGGAAACGATGCCTTAAATCACGTCCGCATCATGAATTCCATGCTGAAAAGCAGCGGCATAAAATCCGTCATCTTAAGAAAAAATCCCGGCGGTTACCTGTTATATGTATATCGCACGGAAAAACTTACAGAAATATTGTCGCAAAAAGACATACGTGAGTTTTTGTATAGATACGGCTACAGATTTGAAACGAGCGACGCCGCAATTATGAAACTCAAAGAACGGCTTAAATCTGATGAATTTCCGCATGAGATAGGTATATTTTTGGGGTATCCTCTCGAAGATGTAAAACAGTTTATAAAAAACAAGGGCAAAAATTACAAACTTTCCGGCACTTGGAAAGTCTATGACGATGTTGATAAATGCGAAAAGTTGTTTAAAAAGTTTAAAGAAAGCACCCGTGTCTTTATGCACGCCGTAACGGCAGGGGATAGTATTTTAAAATTATGTAATGAAAGGGGATTTTATTGATGAGTAAAGTAGCAGTTGTATATTGGTCGGGTACCGGTCATACGGAATCTATGGCAAACGCCGTTGTGGAAGGAGCAAAAGAGGCAGGTGCTGAAGTTGATTTGATTTTCAGCGACGATTTCAACGAAGGCAAACTTGCAGACTACTCGGGTATAGCATTCGGTTGTCCCGCAATGGGAAGTGAACAGCTGGAAGAATTCAGTTTTGAACCCATGTTTGCTGAAGTTGAAAAACAACTCTCCGGCAAAAAGGTTGCGCTGTTCGGTTCTTACGAATGGAATGACGGACAATGGATGATCGACTGGACAGAAAGATGTGAAGGCAACGCAATAAATTTGGTATGCCCTGCGGTCACCGCATACGGCGAACCTGACGATGAGACTTTGGGTAAACTTAAAGACCTCGGTAAGGCAATAGTTTAATTTGTATGATTTTTAAAAATGCAAGTTCTTATATAATTTGCTATTAAAAAAAAGCTGATGAATTATCATCAGCTTTTTTGAACTTAATTTGTCAAAATTTCTTTACTTTCCTTTGGATTTTCTAAAATTTCCTCATACTTGTCCGCATTTTTCTTCAAGTACACTTCCGGTTCATGCGGCATTGAAAACATAGGAATAAATCTGTCAAATCCGGTTGCGGTTAAAAGTACCATACTCAAAACCGCTATCCACGACATCATATTGAAAGTAATTATATCCAAAGGTTTGAAAGTGTGAAGCGGATATACGGCGGACGCTATGCTTACATAAAACAGAATATATACGTGCCACGGTATAAGTTGTGAACCGAACACCCCCATTGCGTCCGAGAATGTCGCATTTCTAAGTCTCAATCTGTATTCATCTTCTTTATTTTTGCATACCACGTTGCGTGCGGTCAAGTCTTCAATTATAGGGCCTATCGTGACTATCTGCGCCATTTCATCGGACAGCATGGCATTGCCGAACAGGCACAAAACGGCATTACGTGTCATAAGCCCCCGTACACTTTTACTTCTCTTTTCTATAAAATATGACAACGGTTGAAATGCGTTGATATGCGACATTATACCGCTAAATGCCCCTACCCACATCATCATTATTATTACCCATGAGCCGGCACTTTTAAAGCCGCCGTAGATAAGATTCAAAAATGTGGACAGTCCTTCCACGGTACCTGCAAAATATCCAAGTAACCCGGAAGATATTATTCCCACGGCTAAACATATCAAAGTTTGTATTCCGGCTACAGCCATGGCGATAACTAAAATCAGTGGAATAGCCATGTATATCGGCACACCGCTTGCAACTTGATTTAAAAGCGACACGGCGGCAGGTCTTTGCTCTTCGAGAGCGGCATATGCTTCGGGAGGTATTGCGGAAATTGCGGTTTGAACTTCCGCAACATTACCGGGAAGCCCCATAAACAGACCTATAATAAAAGTGAGGATCACGGCTGCAAACAGGCATACCCCTGACCATACTCCCTGATAACGAATACGATCGATAATTTCAACTTTTTGAATTCCTGAACTTACTACCGTGGTATCGGAAATAAGCCCGATATTGTCACCGAAACACGACCCGCCGGCAATAGCCGCCGTTGTGAGCAGCACATTACCGCCAACTATATTATTCAGCCATAAAAACACGGGCGCACACGCCGCAAACGTCCCCCATGAAGTTCCGGTAGCTATCGAAAGCAGTGCCGTTACAAGCAAACCCACGGGTGCTACAAAACGGGCGTTTACTCCAAGTTTCAGCGCAATATTTACGATGGATGCGCCTACCCCTGTTTCCATAAATGCGTCCGCCATAGCATAAGCGAACATCAAAATGAAAAACACGAGCTGCATTTCCTGAATATTGTCGGTTGCGGCTTTAATCATGGCCTTAATACTTATTTTTTCGGTGATATACGCAATACACATGGCGTATATCGTCGCAAGAGGTGCGGCAATCAACACATCCAGCCCCTCGAACGAAAACGGCATATTCATCCCGAACAGTTTTTCCGGCACGCCGATAATTAAAAACGCCAACACGGCAATAGGTGTAAATTTTACAAACGATTTCACAGGTACTCCTCCTTTAAAAATTCATTTAACAGAGAAGTTTTTTCACCCCTGAAAAACCTTTCATTGAACAAAATACTCTCACGGCTTACAGATTTCCCCAAATCCACACCGTAAGCAAAAAATCATTTTTTTCGTGTTTTAAATATAAATTTTATTATAACCTAAAAAATAAGATATGGCAAATTTTTTAATCATATTTTAAAGTAAAATTTCAATATGAATAAAAATGCCAACACGTAAAGGATAGGTTTGGCTTCTTTACCCCTGCCGGATAATAATTTAAGCAGCGCATAAGAAATTATGCCGAATACTATGCCTTGTGCTATGGAATATGAAAGCGGCATCATTATTATTGTCAAAAATGCGGGAATTGACTCCGTGTAATCGTCAAGATCGATTTTTTTAATCGGACTCATCATAAAGAGTCCCACGACAATCAACGCCGGAGCGGTAGCGGCGGAGGGAATCATCAAAAATATCGGTGAAAGTATGAGAGATACCCCGAACAACAAGGCTACGGTTAGAGCGGTAAGTCCGGTTCTGCCGCCTACGGCTACTCCCGAGGCGCTTTCTACAAATGTCGTTACGGTGGATGTACCGAGCATTGCACCGGCCGCCGTACCTACCGCATCGGCAAACAGAGCCTTGTTTACGTGCGGCAAATTGTTGTTTTCGTCAAGCATATTCGCTTTAGTCGCAACGCCTACCAAAGTTCCGATGGTATCGAACATATCCACGAAGAAGAACGTAAGCATTACTATTAACATATCGAGTGAAAATATATTATTCCATTCAAATTGCATAAAAATCGGAGAAATGGAAGGTGGAAGTGAAATGAGACCATTTTCCGGTAATTTTGTGATACCTAAAATCAGTGCCATACCGGTACTTGCCAAAATTCCGATCAAAATCGCACCTTTAACTTTTTTTATGAGTAAAACTCCGATAACCAAAAGGCCGAACATACACACGATACTTTCGGGCGATAAAATATTGCCTAAAGCTAACGGCACTCCTTCACCCTGTACTATAACCCCGGCACCGCTTAAACCTACGAAAGCTATAAATAACCCGATACCGACCGAAATGGCATCTTTAAGATTTTTGGGGATTGCATTTACAATTGCTTCTCTCACGTTGGTAAAAGTCAATATGATAAAAATGATACCTTCTATAAAAACCGCCGTGAGGGCGAACTGCCAAGATTTTTGCATACTCATGACCACACTGAAAGTGAAAAACGCGTTAAGCCCCATACCGGGAGCGAGTGCAAACGGATAATTCGCATAAAACGCCATAATCAAAGTTGCAATCATGGAAGAAAGCGCCGTCGCTGTAAAAACCGCACCCTGATCCATACCCGATTGACTTAAAATCCCGGGATTTACCGCCAGAATATACGCCATCGTCATAAACGTGGTAAATCCCGCAATCATCTCCGTACGTTTGTCGGTATGGTGTTCCTTGAGACGAAACGATTTTTCAAAAAAATTGTCCATAAAAACCCCTTTCGATAAAAAATAAAAATCGAATTAAATACAAAAACAAAATGTTTCAGCATAATTCGAACCTCACTATAAGAATAATCAATTTTTTTAAAAAAGTACATAGGAAAATCAGAAATTTTTTAAAATTGTTGTTATGAAAATTTCGGGACATCTCTAAAAATTGATAAAATTGTAAAATCAATATTTTATACTTAAAACGGCTAAATTCAACATTTTATTTTGTTGAACTTAGCCGTTTTTGTAAGATTTTTAATTTGCTGTTTTTTTATTTGCGAACGCATAACATACTATATTTTTATTTGAAAGATAGGTCGTTATATAAGAACATAGAAATATTATGACCGGCACTGTAATTATTGCCGACATAAGGTTCGGTATAAAACCTGTAAGTTTCACGTATTTACGTATCAAACCCGTAAAAATCGGATGCATCAGATATGTTCCGTATGAGGCGCTTTGAAGATAAGATATATAAGGTGATTTTACCTTTGATAATTTTCGTGAAACAATAACGGACGTTGATATACATAATATCAAATAAGCGTATAAATTCAGCGTGTAAAGTTTTGTATCGAACGGTATTTTTAAAAGCATGAGATTTGAATAATACATATGCACGCAAAATGTAAATAAGTTAAATAACAGTACTACGTGAACATATTTTTCCAAAGTTTTAACGCATTTGTCATAGAAAAACCCGAAAAAAAGTCCCGTAAAACCTATACACCAGTACCACAACATGGATGATGTGAGCATTTTATAGTGCTGATAGATGTAATATCTGTTCAGAAAATAAATTATAATTTGCGGTACAAAAGCTATGATGAAGCACATCAAAAGGCTTGATTTCGTCTTTTGCACGAGTTTTTGCATCATAGGGGTAAACAGCGTAAACTGAAGCATTATCGGCAAAAAATACAAGTGGTCGTGCGCCTTGCCGTAAAAAAGCCAATATGCCCATTTTTCTATGCTCAAAATGTCCGACATACCGTATTTACCGACAAGAAAATTAAAAATCACATACAACATACTCCATATAATGTATGGCACGGCAAGGCGAAACAGCCGTTTTTTGTAAAAACGGGATATATTTATTTTTTTATCTGAAAAGCCATATCCCGTCATCATCATGCTCAAAAATATAAAACACGGCACAGAATAGACGAGCAGGCTCTGCCAAAAATAAAAAAATGCTTTACCACGGCTCCCGTCTGCAAACGCCGCCTGAGGAATGGATAAAAAATGTATATACACAACGCCGAGCATAGTAATTACACGTAAGTACTCAACTTCTTCAAGATGTTTTTTCAAACCTTTGCTCCGTTAAATTCTTAATAACTTTTAAAGATACGTCATTTTTTACTATTTTATTAAATTTGAAAAGTGCTTAAATTCCTTGCTGCCTGATTTTACAAGTATATCAAATATCAATATTTCAGCGGTTATTATATACGCCCCAAAGTCTTTCATAAGGCTTAATCCTGCTTTACGATTTGTTTCTTCTCTCGAATATACCGCATCCGATATTACATATACGGTGTAACCTCGGTTTATAAGTTCTCTCACCGTTTGATACACGCAAACGTGAGTTTCCACGCCGAAAATTGCAACGCTCTTTCTGCCAGTCTTTTCGAGACTTTCCAGAACAGGAGGAGTACATCCGCAAAACTCCGTTTTTGCAAAAACTTCGGCACCATCCAAATATTCTTTAAAATCATCCGCCGTAGCTCCCAAACCTTTGGGGTATTGTTCGGTAACTATCAAAGGCGTGTTGAAAATTTTGGAAACTTCCAGCACAAGTTTTGAGTTTTTAATCAATGCGTCACGTTCTTTAATTGTAGGCAGAAGTTTTACCTGTTCGTCTATCATCATAACTGTTAAATCTTCAGCATTTATTCGATTCATTAAAAAACCTCCTATTTTATAATTTTGGCAAATATCATTCTTCCGGCTGAAGTTTGAAGCGCCGATGTCACCATGACATCTACATCTTTCCCGACGGATTTTCTGCCTCCCTCGACTACAATCATGGTTCCATCGTCAAGATATGCCAGTCCCTGACTGTTTTCTTTGCCCTCTTTGACTATATTTACCCTGAGTGTTTCACCGGGTAACAATATCGCTTTAAGCGCATTTGCCAGTTCGTTTATGTTTAGTACGTGTACACCTTTTATTCCGGCAACTTTGTTTAAATTAAAATCGTTGGTTAAAACTTTGCCGCTATATTTTTCAGCGAGCGACAAAAGTTTCATATCGACTTCTTCTATATTTGAAAAATCCGTGTGGTCGAGGCATACTTCCGTATTTTTAGTACTTTGAAGTTGTTTTAATATATCCAGTCCTCTTCTGCCTTTGGTGCGTTTCAAATCGTCCGATGAATCCGCTATATGTCTGAGTTCGTCGAGGACAAAATTCGGCACGATAAGTCTTCCATCTATAAAACCGCTTTTTACGATGTCTAATATTCTGCCGTCTATTAAAACGCTGGTGTCGAGTATTTTATAAAGTTTTTCGGCTTTAAAGTCGGTTTTGGTTTCATCGGTTATCTTTTCTCTCTTGGATATCTGTATTCTTTTAAACCATGCGCTGAAATCGTCCTTTTTATTATGCACGATGACTATTCCCATATAACCCAGCATAACGTACAGAAGTGCCGCCAAAGTACCGCCTACAACCGGTATTTTTTGTATAAGTCCCGAAATAAAAAAAGCTATTATAAGTCCTATGATAAGTCCGGATAATCCTGATATTATGTCTCCTGTAGTAAATTTTGACGATTCTTTTTCGATGTTCGCCGATATCTTGCTCGCCGTCTTAATAAAAAACGGTGAAATGAAATAAAACGACAAAAATCCGGCAGCTGCAAAAAGTATTATATATATTATTTTTGTGTAAAATCCCGTCACAAATACGCCATACGCCTGTAAAAAGAAAAATAGCGTAACTCCAAGACTCAAACCTATCAAACCCAGTATTATTTTAAGCAGTCGTTTCATATTTTACCCTCTGATTGCTTTTATTTTTAAAATTTCAATTAATTTATTTTTTATTGAGCGTTAATCAAGTTTCGGTTTTTTTTACCGCAACTATCATCACATCATCTTTTATAGGATTATCACGCACAAATTCTTTAAGATCCGCATATATTTCTCTTACAAGCTCGTCACTGTTCGATTCGAAATTTTTTTTACAGCATTTTATCATTCCGCGCGCACCGTACGCTTCACCTTTTGTGTTGAGCGCTTCGGTTATCCCGTCGGTATAAAGAAGTACCGTGTCGTAGTCGCTGAAATCTATCTTTTGCGTTTCATATTCCATTTGTGCATCTATTCCAAGCGGCAATCCCTTATCTTCGCTGATAAATCCATACCAGAATATATCTGAGGAACCGTTTATGAGTATCGGCTCCGTATGTCCGGCATTTGCGGAGTGGAGTATGTTTTGTTTAAAATCTATTTTCATAGCCTGAGCCGTGATAAATAAATTCGATTTGTCGAGTTCTTTCATGAGAATACGGTTCATTTCGGTCAAAAGTTTTCCGGGTTCGATTACATCACAACTTACAAGAGTTTTAAGCACGCCTTTCATCATCGGCACAAAATAATTCGACGCCATACCGTGTCCCATTACATCCGCTATAAATATCATGAGCGTATGGGAGTTTACAGGGATAAGTTCGCAGTAATCTCCCCCCAGACGTTTGGAAAGATACGCCGCCTGATCCGACGTTTCGCCGTATTTATAAAAAAAACTCGCCTGCGCCCCGTCCAACTTGATATTGTTGTCGCTCATTATGTTTTGCTGCATATCGAACGCTATGGTCATTTCTTTTTCACGCATTTTGGATTCGGCTATGTATTTTTTCAAGTCCGAATTTTCAAGTGAAATACCCAAAAGTTGAGCGGTGATTTTAAAAAATGAGAGTTGATAATGGTCGGGATTTTCCCCTACCGGAAACATTACATACAAAAATCCCGCAACTTCGCCGTTTTTTAAGAAAGGAAATACGGCTTTGGGCTTTTCCTTGTTGTTTTCGATAAAAAACATATCACGGTTTTCTTTTATAGCGTGCAGTATAAAATCGGAATATATCGGGAGAGGTATGGAGGATATGCCGGAATTATCGGCTTTAAGTGACGAATAAATTACGTATACTTCATCTTTTGCGGGTGAAATCAAATTGAGCGACACTTCGCAATTTATCGCTTCACATACAAACGACATGACCCGATCTTTTATGTCGTATATATCCTGTTCTTTGGCGAGCAGTGATATTATATTTACAAGCGCCACATCTATCTGCATACTCTCCCCCTTTCCGGTTTTTAAATTCCGTAAAATTCAACGGCGTTATCGTATGTTATACGTGCGACTTCTTCAAAACTCATGCCTTTAATTTCAGCTATTTTTTCAGCCACATACTTTACATATGTCGGGTTGTTTCTTTTGCCTCTGAAAGGCTCCGGCGTAAGGTAAGGCGAGTCGGTTTCAATCAGGATATCTTTTATATCGGTTTGTTTTACGATTTCAGGAGAAGATTTTGCGTTTTTAAATGTGAGCGTGCCGCCGAAAGCGAGTTTCCCTCCAAGTTCTATATATTTTTTCGCCATTTCGGCACTTTGAGAAAAACAATGGAGCAAAAATTTCATATCTTTCGCATATTCTTTTATTATTTCATAAGTATCTTCGGAGGCGTCTCTTGAATGTATAACAATGGGCAGGTTCGTTTTTCGGGCAAGTTTAATTTGAAGTATAAAAAGTTTTTTTTGAATACTTCTTTCGGGCGTGGGATAATGGTAATCCAAGCCTATTTCACCTATGGCGACAACTTTTTTATGTGTAGTCAAGTTTTCAAGAGTTTTTATATCACTTTCATCCACTTTGTCCGCCTCTTGCGGATGTATACCGACCGTCGCATATATAAACTCGTATTTTTCAGCAAGTCCTACGGATTTAAGCGAGGTTTTTATATCACAACCGATGTTTACAACCCTTGCTATGTTATTCGCTTTAAAAGTATCTATGAGGCTTTCCCTGTCGTCGTCGTATTTTTGATCGTCCAAATGTGCATGGCTGTCAAACAGACACATCAGTTTACCTCCGTCCCGTCTTCGATGTTGTCTGCGCTTACGAGCGAAAGTTTCCCGTCATCCGTTCCGGCGCAAAGAATCATTCCTTGTGAAAGCACGCCTCTGAGTTTCACGGGCTTTAAGTTTACGACAACCACAACTTTTTTGCCTACCATTTCCGACGGAGAAAAAAATTCAGCTATGCCTGATACTATCGTGCGTGTTTCAGCGCCGATTTTTACTTTGGATACCAGCAATTTATCAGCGTTCGGGTGTTTTTCACATTTTACCACAACGCCGGTTCTAAGTTCTATTTTGTCAAAATCATCTATCGTTATATCATCTTTATGAATGATTTTCTTTTCCCCGAAAAGTTTATCGAGTTCAAGTAATTCTTTATCTATATCCAGTCTTTCAAACAACATTTCACCTTTTATAACCTCTCTTCCCGCAGGATATACACCGACTTTACATCCATTTTCATAAGTTACTTCATCGGATTTTAGATTGAGTTGTTTAAATATTTTTTGCGCCGTATCGGGTATAAGCGGGGAAACAAGCGTCGCTACTATTCTGAGCATATCAGCCAGATGAAACAGCACGGTATCGAGTTTGGATTTATTTTCAATTTCTTTGGCAAGTTTCCACGGCATTGTTTCATCAATGTACTTGTTGGTGCGTCTTATAAGTTTCCAGATTTCTTCGAGGGCCTCACTAAATTGCATACGGTTCATAGCGTCATCAAATTTTTGGGGCAAATCTTTCGCCATGTTGTCTATCGTATCTTCAAATCCCGTACTTTCAGAGTTTTCAGGTACAACGGCGCCGTTATATTTTATTATCATGGCGATAGTACGTGACAGAAGATTTCCCAAATCGTTCGCCAAATCCGAATTTATGCGATTTAAGAATGCACGGTTGGTGTAATTGCCGTCCTGTCCGAATACAAATTCTCTCAAGAGAAAATATTTGAGTGCGTCTATCCCATAACGCTCTATCATGGGTTCGGGGTAAACTACATTGCCTTTGGATTTACTCATCTTATCTTGTGAAAACAAAATCCAGCCGTGACCGTAAATTTGTTTAGGCAAAGGTAAATCCAGCGCCATAAGCATTGCCGGCCATATAATCGAGTGAAAGCGCACAATTTCTTTACCGACGATATGCATATCACACGGCCAGTATTTGTCCATAAGATCCATACTGTCGGGATAGCCCAAAGATGTGATGTAGTTACTTAAAGCATCTATCCACACGTAAATCACGTGCTTTTCATCAAAAGGAACTTTTATTCCCCAGTCAAATCCGGTACGTGAAACGGATAAATCCTGCAAGCCTTTTTTAAGAAAATTGTTAAGCATCTCATTTTTACGGCTTTCGGGAAAACAAAAATCCGGATGTTCTTCATAATATTTTATAAGTCTATCCTGATACTTGGAAATCTTAAAAAAATACGACTGTTCTTTTCTCGTTTCGACATCTCTCCCGCAGTCGGGGCATTTACCGTCTTTAAGCTGAGTATCCGTCCAAAAGGCTTCACAATCCACACAATAATGTCCCTCATATTCCCCGAGGTAAATATCGCCTTTGTCGTAAAGTTTTTGGAAAATTTCCTGTACTCTCTTTTCGTGATCGGCATCGGTCGTTCGGATAAAGTAATCGTATGAAATTTCCATAGTTTCCCAAAGTTTTTTGATGTCCGCTATCATTTTATCCAAAAAGTCCTTAGGCTCTAAACCGACAGACAGCGCTTTTTTTTGTATCTTTTCGCCATGTTCGTCCGTACCCGTCAAAAAACGTACATCATATCCGGTAAAACGCTTGTAACGAGCTATCGCGTCCGCCGCCACGGTAGTATAAGTGTGCCCTATGTGAAGTCTGCCGCTCGGATAATATATAGGCGTGGTCACATAAAAAGTTTTTTTCTCCAAATTAAACACCTCTCGAAAAATTTATAAATTCTTACATTGAAATATATCAGGTAAAAATTTTTAAAGAAACACATATTTAT
>CAMYCP010000027.1 GCA_947254385.1 uncultured Filifactor sp.
GAAAGAATACCTGCACGCTATCTCACATATAAAGCCGATATAAGCGATGCGGAGGCGATATATTTTTTTATAAATCCGGAAAACAAAAAAGTGTATATGCAAACTCAAATGCCGGAAGGTGGCGCAATATACGGTATGCCTGAGCTTAAATGCGTTGTACCGCCGGCATTTGGAGGAGATTTCTTATTTTATAGTGCGCTTTTAAAACAAAAAAATCCGAATTACACCTATAACGGCTTATCATATGAAGAACAAGCGATAATGGAGGGAGATTCTCCGACAGGTTTTGACGTCAAAATATATGACAACGACAATAAAAAAGGAAAACCTGCTTTAAACATCCGCATTATGCAGTACGAACTCACCGTAACCGACAAAGATACCGGCGAAAAACTGTTTGACAATTCAAAATTGGCGCAATATCCCGAAAAAAATATAACCGAACAAAATGCCGCATCGGAGGCCATAAAAATACTTGAAAAATATAAACGAATACCCGCAGGCAAAAAATACACGGCAAAAAATATTTACAAATTCGGAGGAATATTGGCGGATTACAGAGACGGACTTTCAATTGATTTGTATGACGGAAATATTCTTGTAGGTACGTATTTTATAAACATGACCGGCACGGTAGTCATGGAAAAAATTAAAGTAGACGACAATCCTAACGACGATATGTTCGTGTATGTGTACGGAGAACACACACCTTTCGGTTGATGTGACGAAGAAGATGAAAATGAAGAAAAAATATTATGCCCTGGCGCTTGCGATAGGGCTTACCCTAATACCGCTCAGTATAAACGCCGTGGATATATACTATCAAATGAGCAAAATTGAAGGGGCGCAAGCAGTAATAAAAAACAACCGAACCTTGGTACCTCTCAGAGTGATAAGCGAAGAACTGGGTTGTGAAGTGAACTGGAACGCTAAAACTCAAACGGCGACGGTCAAAAATTATAACTCCGATACAATTTTCTTCGTCATAGGTGAAAGCGCCATGACGATAAAACGTGAGGGCAAAAGCGCTGAAAAAGAGCAAATAGATACCCCTGCAGAAATTATAAACGGCAAAACCTATGTACCCTTGCGTGCGGCTGCTGATGCACTGGGACTTGTAATCAAATGGAACGAAAAAAATTCATCTGTAGAAATCGGCTTAATGGACGGAAGTGCTGAAGACATAGAAAACGAAAAAAAGAATAAAAATTTCTCCGACGTTACGGTAAACAGTGCAGACATCGACCTTATCAAAGATGCGTACAACGTAGGAATGCCTGATATCACGGCGAACAATTGTCCCTCAATTTTTTACAAAACGGATTTAAGTATGATGAAACTTGAAAAAATTGATTATTTTCCGTATGCTTTAAATGAAAGAATACCTGCACGCTATCTCACATATAAAGCCGATATAAGCGATGCGGAGGATGTATTTTTTTTTATAAATCCGGAAAACAAAAAAGTGTATATGCAAACTCAAATGTCAATGCCGGAAGGTGGCGTAACATACAGTATGCCTGAGTTTAAATGCGTTGTACCGCCGGCATTTGGAGGAGATTTCTTATTTTATAGTGCACTTTTAAAACAAAAAAATCCGAATTATACCTATAACGGCTTATCATATGAAGAACAAACGATAATGGAGGGAGATTTTCTGACAGGTTTTGACGTCAAAATATATGACAACGACAATAAAAAAGGGAAACCTGCTTTAAACATAAAAATAATGCCGTATGAACTCACCGTAACCGACAAAGATACCGGCGAAAAACTGTTTGACAATTCAAAATTGGCGCAATATCCCGAAAAAAATATAACCGAACAAAATGCCGCATCGGAGGCCGTAAAAATACTTGAAAAATATAAGCGAATACCCGCAGGCAAAAACTACACGGCAAAAAATATTTACCAATTCGGAGGAATATTTTCGGATTACAGAAACGGGTTTTCAATGGATTTGTATGACGGAAATATTCTTGTAGGTACGTATTTTATAAACATGAGCGGCACGGTAGTCATGGAAAAAATTAAAGTAGACGACAATCTTAACGACGATATGTTCTTGTATGTGTACGGAGCACACACACCTTTCGGTTGATGTGACGGTGGAATAATTTATGAAAAACGGTCGAAAAATGCAAGTTAAAATTCAACTTGCATTTTTTTAATTTGGTCTTTTCATTTGAAAAGCAATGTGGTATCATTACAGTTACGCGCCCCTTTATATAAATGGCTTATATACTTAAAAACGGTTAATTTTTTCTACAATTTAATTAAAAGAAAAAATTTTTAAGTATCATTTAGTAAAAGCCGAATTAAACCTCAAACTTTATTTTTTATAAAATTTGATATAAATTACGGACTGTAAGGGGGTATATAAAAATTGGAGGCTTTACGTTTGTAAAAGATCGTCCGTGAAATTGAATCCGTTTTGCGGTTTTCTGTTCAAGCATTCGTGTTTTCTTCGTTTTATTCGCTTTGTGGGGTGATAAATAAAAAATTTTGATGAGTGATACAGAAAATATTTTATTTAGAGGAGGAAGATATGATAACAAGGATATGTTCATGCTATTTCAGCGCAACCGGCAACACGGAATGTGTGGTCAAAGCGTTGGTTGAGAATTTGTCTGAAAAACTCGGCATCGACAAAATAAAACACTATAACTTTACGCCCAAGATGATGCGTGACACAATGCCCGAATATGGAGAAGGGGACTTGGTGATATTTGCAAACCCCGTATATGCCGGCAGAGTTCCAAATCTTCTGTTGCCGTTTTTAAAACAGATAAAAGGAGCGGGCGCTTTGGGCATACCTGTTGTAACCTACGGCAACCGTAATTTTGACGACGCTTTAATCGAACTTGCAAATCTTATGAAAGACGGCGGCATTAAAATTGTTGCAGGCGGCGCTTTTATAGGTGAACACTCATTTTCCACCATACTGGGCAAGGGTCGCCCCGATGTCAATGACCTTAAAATCGTAGCGGAATTTGCCGGCAAGTTGGCAGATAAATTAAACCGTCAAGACTACAGCGAAGTTACCGTACCGGGTAACGACCCGATCAGACCTTATTACACTCCTCGCGACAGAAATGAAAATCCTATAAACATACTCAAAGTAAAGCCCAAAACCAACAAAAAAATCTGTATAGACTGCAAAATATGCGCAAAATTATGCCCCTTACAAGCGATAGACTATAACGACGTATCCAACGTACCGGGAAAATGTATGAAATGTTGCGCCTGCGAAAAGAAATGTCCGACCGGAGCAAAATATTTCGATGATGCGGGATACATCTATCATAGAACCGAACTTGAGGAAATGTATGCCGGCACGAGAAGAGAACCCGTATATGTATTGTAAAATATTTAGGGAAACTGATAATTAATCTTACAAATTTGACAAAATGCTACCGAAAACACATCGACTTCAGACGATGTGTTAAGGCAGCATTTTTTAACTATATACTACATTTCTAAAATCAAATCAGTATAAATACCATACCGTATTTATACTGATTAGCTTTAAAAAATGTAGTATGTAATCTTAACCAGAATTTAATATAAACTTGTATTACAAAAATTTAAACTGAAAATTGATGCTACAATTTATTATGCAATTCAGTATTATTAATCTTTTGAGTATAATTATAAATTAGGTATTATAAAATTGTATAACTAACATAACGAAATTGTATATAGAATGTATAGATTGATTTGTGAACTCTTGAATAATTTGTAAATATAATATTGCAAAATGCAGGGTGAAATTCACCTTGCATTTTCGTCGGTATTCATAATTTTATTATTATAGGCTGAACAGTTACATTTTTTATTTATATTTTTAAAAATATTGACAAAATATAAGTTTGATACTATAATATCACTTGTAACTTGAGCCGTACCCATAGCTCAGTTGGATAGAGTGTTTGGCTACGAACCAAAAGGTCGGGGGTTCGAATCCCTCTGGGTACACCAAAGTAAAGACGTTGTGATTTCAGTTTTGTATTGAAATTACAACGTCTTTTTAATTTGCGTAAGAAATTTAAAGATCGCTTTTTTTTAAGTTTTCCATATGATTTTTTATTGCGTTTTCCATTTTATTTTCTTTCGGGGTGTAATATTTTCTGTTTTTCAGTGTTTTTGGCATATAGTTTTGTTTTACGTAAGACATCGGATAGTCGTGCGGATATTTGTAAGAAGTTCCGTGATTTAATTTTTTTGCTCCGCTATAATGTGCGTCTTTTAAAAAGTCCGGGATTTCATAGCTTGAAAAATTGTTTAAATCCTGCATGGCGCTATCTATTGCCGTAATTACCGAATTTGACTTGGGGGAGGTGGCTAGGAGTATGACCGCTTCCGCCAAAGGAAGTCTTGCTTCCGGAAGTCCCAGATATTCGGCGCTTTTTATGCATGAAAATACTATTGATGCGGCTTGCGGATAAGCAAGTCCCACATCTTCCGACGCAATAACCGATAATCTTCGGCACGGAGAAATCAAATCTCCCGCCGCAAGCAGTCTTGCAAGATAATGCAGCGCCGCATCGGGGTCACTTCCGCGAATGGATTTTTGAAAAGCGCTCAAAAGATCGTAATGTTCATCGCCGTTAAGATCGTACGCTATTATTTTTTCTCCCGAAACTTCGGATAAAAGATTTTCGTTTATATCCAAAACTTTATTTTTATCAGAATAAAGATTGACGGCAGTGCCTAAAATATTTAACGCTTTTCTTAAATCTCCTCCCGAAAAATTTACGATTGATAAGATTTCCTTATCTTCGATTTTTATTTTATATCCTGCACTTTCAAGTTTATTTAATGCGTTCAGTACGCCCTGTTTTATGTCGGAATCTTTTAAAGGAAAAAATTTAAGCACCGTACATCGGCTTAAAAGCGAACCGTAAACGTGATGATACGGATTGTCGGTAGTGCAAGCTATCAAAACCATTTTGCCCCGTTCGATATGTTCGAGAAACAGTTGTTGTTGCTTTTTGTTGAAATTTTGTATTTCGTCCAGTTCGACTAATACGCCGTTTATCCCGTCCAAACCGTGCATTGCGTCGGTTATGTTTCTTATGTCCTGCGTGTTGGAGTAAGTGGCGTTGAGTTTGTATTGTGTCATGTCGGAATTTTTGGCTATTATTGAAGATACTGTAGTTTTGCCCGTGCCGGGCGGGCCGTAAAGTATTAGGTTGGTTGCCTTGCCGGTTTCAATAATTCGGTTTATGAGTTTACCCTTGCCGATTATGTGAGATTGCCCGACGACGTCGTCTATATTCGAGGGACGTATTATTTCTGAAAAAGGAATGTTCACTTAAATACCGCCGTTTAATTTTCGCTGATTTTTATTCTTAATTCATCGATCAGTTTGTCATTTAAAACCTTAATATACGTGCCTTTCATTCCGAGAGAACGGGATTCTATAACTCCGGCGCTCTCAAGTTTTCGTAAGGCGTTTACAATCACCGAGCGGGTAATTCCCGCTTTATCCGCAACTTTACTTGCAACCAGCAGCCCCTCAGAGTCGCCTAATGCGCTGAAAATATGGATAACCGCCTCTCTTTCCGAAAATGAAAGCGTGCCGATTGCCATTTGCACGACGGTTTTTTTGCGCATTTCGTTTTCCATCTCTTCACTTTTGATACGAAGTATCTCCAAGCCGACTACCGTGGCGCTGTATTCCGAAAGCACCAGATCGTCGTCGTCGAATGCATTGTCGTACCTTGCGAGAATCAACGTGCCGAGCCTTTCACGACTTCCGATTATCGGCACGACGGTCGCATATTTGTTGTAACTTTCCATTTCTCCTTCAAAAACCGATAGCAGTTCATCTTTGGTCAAATTTGCCTTGGTTTCGGGAATCTTGTTGACGTTTTTGATATATTCGGCAGGCAAAATTTTATCACCCGATTTTTTATCTATCACGACCGAACTGTCGATGGCGTGGGAAAAATAAGAACCCAGCACCTTGCCCGAGGAGTTAAGTATGTATATATTTGAATTTAAAACTTCGCTTAAAGCCTTGCTCAAAGCGTTAAATGACATGATTTTCTCGTTTGAATCCTGTAAGAGTTTGTTTATCTTGCGTGTTTTTTTCAAAAGTGTAGTTGACATATAGCACCGCTTTCTTTAAAAATTTTGTATAGGCAAACGTTATTTGTAAATCCGCGATAATGTTATCACAAATATACCAAATTTTCAATATTGTTTGAATATTATAATTTTATTGATTTTGATAAAAATTGATAAAAAATTTTAAACCCTACGTTGCTTTTCCACAAAATTTATGGTGTCAACGGCAAAATCCTTTGCTCTTTTCGCCTTTTCTTCATCCATGAATACCGTATCATATCCCAAATGTCTTTCGGCAAGCATAGCGACATAATTCATACCCGTGTGGCGACAATAGCGTTTCATGCCTTCTTCAAAGAGATCCGCACCTTTTTTCGGCGGATACCCGCAGGTTGTAATAAGTGCAAGATTTTTACCGTTGATAAGCGACGTTTTTTTTTCCTTGCCGTAATATTTACAAAGACCGTACACCATTCTATCCGTTACCGCTTTTAACGGCGCAGTGGCGTACCACGAATATATGGGAGTGCTGAAGACTATAAGATCGGATTTTAATACTTCATCGTATATTTTTTCCATATCGTCTTTTTGAATACAGGATGCGACTTCATAAACATCTTGGCATTTTCTGCACCCGAGACACGGTTTTATATTCATATCGTAAAGATTGAAAATTGAACAGGATACACCGTGATTTTCAAGTTCTTCAATATAACAATCGGTAATTTTGTTTGTGTTGCCGTTTTTATGGGGACTTGCTTTTAAAATGCAGCTTTTCAAAATATACCTTCCTTTACTTTACAAAAATTTATTTCCTATTTAATATTATAATTGTAAAATCATATTCACGCTATGGAATTTCATCCCGTTATATGTTAATCTTTACTTATAAAATAAATGGAGTGAAAAAATATGTGGAATATAAAAGATATTATAATGTATATAGGCATAAAAGATATAATAGATATTTTAATCGTGTCATATCTTTTGTACAATCTGTATCTTTTGATTAAGGAGACACGTGCCGAGCAACTCACCAAAGGTGTAATAATATTCCTGCTGGTTGTGAAGATAGCTGAGACCGTGCCGCTGCACCTTTTGTACTGGCTGCTTAAAAACGCCATGACGTTCGGTATGATTGCGCTCATGATAGTATTTCAGCCGGAGCTTAGACGAGTGCTTGAACACATGGGACAAACCCGCTTGTTTACCAAAAATATGGTACCCGTAAAAGGCTATGTAATAGAAAAAACTATAGATGAAACCGTTATGGCGGCGACACATCTTTCATCTGAAAGAATAGGTGCGCTCATAGTGTTTGAACGCGAGACCGGACTTAATGAAATCATACAGACGGGAATAGCCGTGGACGCTCTTTTAAGCTATGCGCTTTTAAACAATATATTTATACCCAACACTCCCCTGCATGACGGTGCGGTAATTGTAAAACGTGACAGGGTCGTTTCGGCGGGATGCGTTCTTCCCCTCACATCCAACAGATTTTTAAATAAAGAACTCGGCACACGTCACCGTGCGGCGCTCGGCATAAGTGAAAATTCCGATTGTCTGGCGCTTGTGGTATCGGAAGAAACGGGAGCGATTTCGATAGCACAGAGCGGCAAACTCTATAGAGACCTTTCGGCTGAATTTTTGAGAGAAATGTTATTTAAAAACCTCATGTCGGAAGAAGCCGTACCTAAAAAATCTTTAAAAAAAGGGGGAGATAAAAAATGATAAACATTTTTAAAAAAAATCTTCCGGTAAAAATATTCATTGTCTTTATATCTTTTTTTCTCTGGATATATGTAATGGGTACGACTGACCCGATAGTCGACCGTGAAATCACAATCAGCGACTACGACGTCGAATTTAAAAAGATGAGCGACGACACGTCACGTTATGTCGTGATAGGAGAACTCGAACCTATAAAAATAAAACTCAGAGGACAAACCGGCAACGTCACGGAACTTTTAAACCGCGGAATAGAACCTAAATGTACGGTGCTGTTTCCTAAAGTCGGTGAAAATGACGTGATATTCGATTTTAAAATACCCAAAAACGTAGAATATACCGTGACGCCGCTTAAAACTACGGTACAACTCGATAAAGTCAAGGTTGAAAGCAAACCCATAGAGGTCGTATTTACCGGTACACTTCCTAAAAATAAAGAAATCAAAACGGTGGAGATAAGCCCTGCTTTTACGTACGTTGAGGGAGCGGAAAGCCGTATTGATGAAATAAATAAGGTTGAGTGTATAATACCTCTCGATGAACGCAGTGAAGATTTTACTCTTAAAACCAAAGTCACGGCGACGGATAAAACCGGTAAAGAGATTAAAGGATTAAAACTCAACAATCAGGAAGTGTTTGCCGATATAAAACTCAACACTTTTAAATCCGTACCCGTCATTTTGAATTTGGTTGACGAACTTGGAGAAGAAACTATGCACGAAGGCTACAAAGTCGAGCCGGAAAAAGTAAAAATAATAGGTGACTCTTCCAAAATAGAAAAAATACAATCCTTGAAGACTGTACCCGTAAAAATTGATGAAATTAACGATTTGGCAGATCAAAACATAGATATCTTAAATCCTGAATCCGCAGTAACGGTTTCCTTAAATTCGGTTAAAATCATAAAAGATAAAGATGCTTTTGAGCAAGTGAAACTTTCCAAATCGAAAGACGATATAATTTTTAGAAACTTTGACGATGCGGAAATAAACGCCGTCAAAAAGACTTTGCCCGATGAAATAAGCGTGATATTTTCAGTAACTAAAGCCCATGCGCCGGAACTTACGGAGGATACATTCGATATAACCGCAGATAAAACCGAATACGACGCCGTAAACGGGGTGCCGCTTAAAATCGAAACCGACATACCTTTGGACGGATATATATTGAGCGTCAAAAAAATAGTTTTACCAGCTGAATAATTGGAGGAAATAATGAGAAAATATTTTGGAACGGACGGCGTGAGGGGCATAGCCAACTATGATCTTACCCCCGCACTTGCGTTTTCAGTCGGCAGAGCCGGAGGATACGTGCTTAAAAAACACTCAAATAAAACGGAAGGTTTTAAAGTCATCATAGGAACGGATACCCGTATTTCCAAAGACTTACTTCAAAACGCAATAGGCGCCGGAATGATGAGCATAGGATTCGATGTTTTAAATGTCGGCGTATGTCCCACGCCCGCCGTGGCATATCTTACCCGTAAACACCATTATGATGCCGGAATTGTAATTTCCGCATCACACAACCCGTCGGAATACAACGGGATTAAATTTTTTAATTCGGACGGTTTCAAACTTGCGGACGAAATAGAAGAAGAAATCGAATACTACATGGAAAACCCCGAAGAAATATCCTCACCGTATTCCTGCGTGGGAACCGATTTAAGTTGCTTCAACCTAATAGACGAATATGCTGACTATTTGGTATCGTGCGCCCCTAAAAATCTGGACGGCATTAACATAACGCTTGATTGCGCAAACGGTGCGGCGTATCGTATAGCACCGTACGTATTTAAAAAACTCGGTGCAAATGTCAAAGTAATCTTTGATACCCCCGACGGCAAAAACATAAATCTTTCATGCGGCTCAACACACCTTGAAAACCTGTCCCGTGCCGTCAAAACAAATCATAGCGACATAGGACTCGCCTATGACGGCGACGCCGACAGGTTGCTTGCAGTTGATGAAAACGGAAACAGCGTAAGCGGCGATCAGATGCTTATGCTCTTTGCGAAAAACTTAAAAGACATCGGAAAACTTAAAAACAACACCTTGGTTGTAACCGTGATGAGCAACCTCGGTCTTAAATTCGCTGCCGAAAAACACGGCATCGACATAGCCACAACCAACGTAGGTGACAGATACGTCCTTGAAAATATGCTCAAAAACGATTATGTAATCGGCGGAGAACAATCCGGACACATGATATTTTTAGAACACAACACCACGGGAGACGGAATACTCTCCTCCATAATACTTTCATCCGTCCTTAAAAACTCCGGCAAAAAAATGAGCGAACTTGCCGCAATTGTAGAGATACTTCCGCAAATTCTGATTAATGCACACGTTGACAACAATAGAAAAAACGAATATAAAACCGACGATGAAATACAAAAGCGTATCACATCAATAGAAAACCATCTTTCAAACTCCGGCAGGGTACTCATACGCCCCTCCGGTACCGAACCTTTAGTAAGAGTGATGATAGAGGGACGTGACATGGAAGGCATAACTGAATTGGCAAAAGAACTCGCCTCACTCATAGAAAAGAAATTATCGTGATAAAATGTATAATTGAAACCACATCATTTTTAAACAAAATAGCCTTGTTTAAAGATGAAAATCCGATAAAAATATCCGTATCCGACCCTAATTGCCCCGTTGTAGGCAGTATCTACCGCGCCGAACCGGTAAAATTCATGCCGGCGCTCGGGGGAGTATTTTTGCGTTTGGATAAGGAAAACATCGGATACTTAAACACATCTGAAAAAAAAGATGAATACATCGTAAAAATAAAGCGTGAACCGATAGACGACAAAAAATATCTGTTAAGCGAAGAAATTTCGCTTGAAGGTGTAAGTGTAATCTACATCCCGTCGAAAAACGAATTTGCATTGTCCAACAAAATACGCGAAGATGAACATACTCAAAGTAAAATATCTGAAATTCAAAAATTTACCGACATATCCGGCATAATATTTCGCTCGTCATTTTTGGACTTTGATAACGAATTTATAATAAATGAAATCAAAACATTAAAAGAAAAATACGATAAAATACTCGATAAAAGTCTCATAAATACTGAAAGACTCCTATATACAAAAGAATTTTGGAAAATTTTTTTTGACAACCTGCATGAAAAACAAATAGATATGCTGGTTTGTTCAGATAAAGTTTTGCTTGAAGAAATCATCAAGTATTTAAAAAAACGTGTGGAAATAAAAAACACATCCCTCAATAAAACCGATGCCATAGACGTAAAAACCGTATGCAAAAATAAATTCGCATACGGACAAATCTCTCTTACCTTGGAAGAAACCGAGGCATTTACGATTTTCGACGTAAATTCCGGCTATCAGGGGAAATTTTCAAACAAAGAAGACACCGTTTTGGACGTCAACTTACAGGCGAGCCGTAAAATCTTCGATCTTATAAACTTCAGAAATATAGGCGGCAAAATTTGCATAGACTATATATATATGAAAAATCGGAA
>CAMYCP010000028.1 GCA_947254385.1 uncultured Filifactor sp.
GTTAATAACACTTTGTATAAGAAATGGCAGTATTAATTTTAACTGAAGTTTTTGTAATACAACGTTATGATAAATTTTGATTAAAATTTTATACTACATTTTTAAAAGCAAATCTGTATAAATCATATATTTATTTTTACGAGGAGGTTACATCATGAAAAAAGTACTTGTTTTATTGGCGCCGGGTTTTGAAGAAGTGGAAGCGCTTTCCATTGTGGATTTTTTGCGCAGAGTTGAAATTCCAGTTGAAACCGCATCTACGACTGAGGATTTACTTATTAAAGGGTCACATGGTATAAATGTACAAGCTGATGTTATATTCGACGATGTAAAATCTTTGTATGATGCCGTGATGATACCAGGAGGAATACCCGGAGCGCCGAATTTAAGAGACAATGAAAAGGTTATAGAATATATAAAAAAAATGCACGATGCAAAAAAATATATAGCCGCAATATGTGCCGGGCCGATAGTATTGGAAAAAGCCGGTGTTATAAAAGACAAAAAAGTTACTTCATATCCGGGATTTGAAGCGGAACTTAAAAGTGCAAAATATATTAACGACAATGTAGTTGTTGATGAAAACATAATAACGTCCAGAGGGCCTGCTACAGCTATTTTACTTGCTGTTAAACTTGCCGAGATACTTAAGGATAAAGCATCTTCTGACAAGTTAAAAAACGGCTTGTTACTTCCTCTGCTTTTAAATGAAAAATAATTGTGACTTTATGAAATATATAAATTTTGGATTTGCGCATTAAACGGAAGGTGAATTTTCAATGTCTGAATATGACGAGAATAATTTTTTAAATATTAAGGGAGGCATAAAAGTCTCCCGGTAAGGAGGACTTATTATGCATGAAACTATTACCTTTATTAAAAGCGGGCAAACACGCAAGGCAAGAGATTTGCTTTTAGAAAGTAATGTGGTCGATATTGCCGAATTTTTTGACACTTTGGAGGGTGCGGATCTTATAGTATTGTTCAGAATACTTCCCAAAGATGTCGCCGCCGATGTATTCTCCTATATGGATATAGACGGTCAAAAGTATTTGGTTGAAAAAATGAGCGATGAAGAAATTGCCGGCATATTGAAAGAACTGTATATGGACGATGCTGTCGATTTTATAGAAGAACTTCCCGCAAACGTGGTTACAAAGGTGCTTAACAATACCACGTCCGAGCGACGCAATATGATAAATCGCCTTTTAAGTTACCCCGAAGATTCGGCGGGCAGTATAATGACCACCGAATATGTCGATCTCAAACAAAACCTCACCGTATTGCAAGCTATTCAACGCATCAAAAAAATAGGCTTTGACAGAGAAACCATAAATACGTTGTATGTAATAAATGAAAATCGCAAACTTGAAGGTATACTCGAAATTCGTCAACTTATCTTATCTCCTCCCGATGCGATAATTAAAGATATAATGGATACAAATTACGTCTATGTACAAACTACGGACGATCAGGAAGACGTAGCAAATATGTTTATAAAATACGGCTATATCGCAATGCCCGTAGTTGATAAAGAACATAGGCTCGTGGGAATAGTTACGGTAGATGACATACTTTCAATAATAGAAGAAGAAAATGAAGAAGACTTTGCAAAAATGAACGCATTATCTCCGTCGGACGACACATATATGGAATCGAGCGTCTTTGAACTTGCTAAAAAACGTATATACTGGCTGTTGTTTTTGATGGTTTCGGCTACATTTACCGGAATTATAATACGCCGTTATGAAAATGTGCTGAGCAAAGTGGTGATACTTGCATCGTTTATTCCCATGCTTATGGATACCGGAGGAAATGCCGGATCTCAAGCCTCAACTCTCATCATTCGCGGTCTTGCACTTAATGAACTTAAAACTTCCGATATTTTAAAAATAGTGTGGAAAGAATTTAGAATCGGTTGTTTGGTCGGAGTGGTATTAAGTTTGATAAATCTTATAAGACTTTATTACATTGAAAGAGTATCTTTTAATATATGCCTCAGCGTATGCGGCAGCTTGTTTGTGGTTGTGATAATTTCCAAAATGCTTGGAGGAAGTTTGCCCATTCTTGCCAAAAAACTTAAATTCGACCCTGCAATAATGGCAGGTCCATTGATTACTACAATGGTTGATGCTTTTTCACTTATGATATATTTTACTCTTGCAAGTGAATTTGTGCTTAAAGCAAAATAAAAAAAACACACGGGACACCTGTTATTCAGTTCCGTGTGTTTTTATTATTACCGACATACTTGATATAATTATCAAAAGTATTGCTATAAATGTACGGCAAGACGGGATTTCATGCAGAAGTGCTATTCCTACAACCGCACTCACTGTAGGTTCCAAAGTGCTAAGCATGGAAGTTTTGCGTGAACCTATATACGTTACACCTTTTTGATAGAACATCACGCCGAAAACCGTAAGAGAAAGCGAATAAAAAATACAATAAGCGGTAAATTTAATATCATTTATAACTACAAGTTTATTTGTGAAAACAGATATTAAAAAGGCAATAATTGCTGAAAAACATACCATAAAAAAGCAAAGTTTATAAGGCGGCATATTTTTAAGTTCTTTTTCAAGATATACCGAATATATTGAGTACGTAGCGGCGGACAATAAAGCGTTAATAATTCCCGTAACATTTGATACGTCATGTATATCAGCCATTAAAAAAATTCCGTATGTTGCGGTAAAAGTACATACATATTCGATTAATGAAATTTTTGAACGATATATTAAAGAATGAATCAGAAGTATACATATCGGATAAGTGAAATGTAGTACCGTCGCCATTGATGAATCTATCTTTTTATATGATGAAAATAGTAAAATGGGAGTCAATACAAAAAAAAATGAGAGAATACAGAGCTTTCTAAATTCAATCCTATTTAAAGAGAGCTTTCCTTTGTTTTCATGTACGGCTAAAAAATAAAAGAAGAAAGATGCATAAAAAAAACGATAGAACGTGGCACTCAGTTCATTTATTCCCCTTTTAAACATTATCATCGTCATAAGCGGCATGAAACCGAAAATTGCGGCTGACGTTACGGCAAAAATTATGCCTTTTTTATTTTGATTTTGTGTCTTCATAGGTATTGTTTGTCGGTGTTATTTTTGGAATATCATCACTTGCAAGCGGAGGACGTTTTTTTACTTTTGTAGGATATTTTTTAAGCGGATCGGGGTCTACTATTTTTTTAAATTCGTCGAGTGTTGTCGTATTTGACACGTTGTTTCTCGGAATCATCAAGCGATTTGTATTTTGAAAAACTCTTCCCGGATTTATATTAAACGCCATTGAAATTCCCATGGACTTAAGCACGCTTTTTATCCTGCCGTTGCTTCGCCCGAAAGGGTAAGAAAATGCATATTGTTCATAACCTAAAGATTTAAGGGTTAACGCCGCTAAAGATAAATCTTCATAAACTTGTGCGGTTGAGGCGGAAAGTGATACGGGATAATTGCCGGGACCTACATCATGCAAATCAAAAGTGTGAGATTGAAAAGTAAAAACATCGCTCATCTCTTTCATTTGCTGTGATGTACAATGCTTTGAATAATACATGGGAGGAGTTGAATCTATTTTGGAAACTATTGTAAATTGAGTTGCCTTGAAACCGTATTTTTTTAAAATCGGGTAAGCTATTAGATAATTGCTTTCATATCCGTCATCCATGGTTATAAGCACTGAGCGGGGATTTAAAACTCTTTTGTTGTTCATATAATCCAAAAGTTCTTTCGGAGTTATCGTTTCGTAACCGTTTTCATAAAGATATTGCATTTCCGTTTCAAACTGGTATTTTGATATAGTTGCGCCCTCATACGAATCGCCAGCGATAAAATTGTGATACATCAAAACCGGTACGCCCGTATAGTTTACATTGGCATAACAATTAGCGAAGTTAAGAAAAAATAACATTAGAGTAAATAATAACAATCTTTTGTTTAAATGCATAATACAAGACATCTCCCATTTATTTTGATTTTTATTGTCAAACAATCTCATATATTTAATTATAACATATATTATGATTATCGGTTTTGTAATTTTTGTTTTTGCACAAAATAAAAATAAGTTTGTGATATACTTGTAATAAAAATGAAAGAGGGAGCTTTATGAAAAAAATTGACATATCGGATATAAAAGATTTTTATGTCGGAAATTTTGAGAATAAAACAGCCGCCACCGGTTGTACGGCTATATTGTGTCCGTACGGAGCACAAGGTGGCGTCGATGTTCGTGGAGGAGGCCCGGCATCGAGAGAAACCGCACTTTTGAGAACCGATAAAATGATCGAACGTATACATTGCGTCATGCTTTCCGGTGGAAGTGCTTTCGGACTTGATGCGGCAAGCGGGGCAATGCAATTTTTGGAAGAAAAGGGTATAGGTTTTGATACGGGAGCGGGAGTAGTTCCGATAGTATGCGCCGCATCGCTTTTTGATTTAACGGTCGGATCTTGTGATATCAGACCGGATAAAACAATGGGGTATAACGCTTGCTTAAAAGCTATGAACAGAAACTTTAAGGAAGGAAATTACGGTGCCGGAACTGGAGCTACAGTAGGCAAATATAAGGGAAGTGAATATTCCGTAAAATCCGGCATAGGCTCAGCGGCATATATTTATGAAAATATTGAAATAGGAACTGTAGTTGCGGTAAATGCACTCGGGGATATAAAAAAAGACGGTGTTATTATTGCGGGTATGTTAAACGGATCTAAAGACGGTTTTCAAAATACGGAACAAACCTTGCTTGAAGATTTGATTAAACCTAAAAATGTATTCAAAGGAAACACCACGATAGGTTGTATCATAACTAATGCAAAACTCACCAAAGCCGAAACCAACAAGTTGGCATCCATATCTCACAATGCTCTCGCAAGAGCGATATCGCCCGTTCATACGTCGTTTGACGGTGATACATTATTCGCTTTAAGCAGCGGAAAAACGGAATGTTTTTTTGATGCACTTTGCATTCTTGCACAAAAAGTCACGGAAGAGGCGATAATAAATGCGGTATTGAAAGCTGAAAGCGCATACGGTTTTCCTTGCGTTTCTGAACTTAAAATAAAACCCCGATAAATTGCATTTGATTTATCGGGGTTTTTATTATTTATTTATCTTCGTCGGCATAATTATCAAAATAACCTTGAATTAAAATTATCGGAGTACCTTTGTCACCGCTGCCGGATGTCAAATCGCAAAGCGAACCTATCAAATCAGTTAAGCGTCTGGGAGTTGTGCCTTCGGTGGACATTTGACCTACCAAATCTTTTTCTTTGTGGGATATTGTGTCAACTATAGCTTCTTTTAGGCTGTCTCCCGAAAGGTCGGCAAAATCGTTGTCGGCAAGATATTTAAGTTTAAGTTCGTTGGGTTTGCCTACAAGACCGTCGGTATATCCCGGTGATACGACAGGATCTGCAAGTTCCCATATTTTACCTACCGGATCCTTAAATGCTCCGTCACCGTACACCAACACTTCTATTTTTTTCCCGGTCTTGTCCATCAGCATTTTTTGTAATTTATTCGCAAATTCGGATGAATTTCTGGGGAAAAGTTTTATCGTATCTTCACTTGCTTTGTTGGAACCGAGCAAACCGTATTCGGCATTATATCCGCTGTTATTTACGGGAGAAGTCATTATTTCATCAAGGCTGAGTACGGTTTCACCGCCCGTTTTAAGCAGTATATTCTTAGTGCGTTTTCGTGTGTGTATGTCGCAGTTTATTACATTCTTCGTATATTTGAGGATTTCTTCGGCTCTATTTGACAATATAACTTCAACTTCGCAGTCCTGTTCCTCTATAATTTCTTTGTAATATTCCATATAGTCAACACCCGTGAAAACGTGTTTGTTAAAACCGAAATAATCTCTAAACTGTTTCTCCGTCATGGTATCCAAGTAAGGAACTACATTATGTTTGTCAAGTTCTTCGAGTGATATTAAATGATTTCCCACTTCATCGGACGGATAAGCGAGCATAAGAGTTATTTTTTCAGCACCTTTTGCAATACCTTTCAAGCATACGGCAAACCTGTTTCTGCTTAAAATCGGCCAGATAACACCGATATGTCCGTCTTTAAATTTTGACTTCACATCTGATGCAATATCGCCTATGGTTGCATAATTTCCTTGCGCTCTTGCAACTACCGCCTCGGTAACTCCGACGATATCACGATCGTGAAGTTTTATACCGTCGTTTTCACAAGCCTCTAAAACGGAGTTTAATACGATTTCAGGCAAATTATCGCCTTTGCGTATTATAGAAGTTCTAATTCCCCTTGAAACTGTACCGACACATCTTGACATAATGTTTCCTCATTTCTGTTTCACAAAAAATAAATCGGTTAAATAAAAAGACAATAAAATATTGATATTGTAAATGTAAACTGCCTAAACGCATACCGTTTCACCGAGTTTTTAAAATTCATTCTTATCGATTGAAAGTTTATTTCCTATATCGGTCATTAAAGCATAAACCTAATTTAAATCAGGTGAACCTCGGCAACATCATCAATACTTCATCGCATTATCAAAGCGCTTTTATTATACAGTGAACTTTTAGCAAAGTCAAAAAAATATAATATAAAACTTATGTTACTGTTGACTTTGATTTTAATTTTATGCGAAAAAATATAAAAATCTTTTGAAGTTGTTGCATCGTGAATTGTACGGATGATATACTTGAAATAATAAAGAAAGATTGGTGAATATGATGAAAAATACTATATTAAAAAAAATAATCCGAATTATGTCCTCGGTTTTAAAATCCATTGTAATTATAGCAATATCGTCAATAATTGTTTTTGCATTGATTTTTAAAGTGGAAGGAACTTTAGATATAAAATATACAAAAAAATATACTATAGCCGAAAAGAAAGAAAAAACTTTGGAATACATGAAAGAAAGATACGGAGAAGAATTTGTGGGATTAAGATGGTCGGGAAAAAATTTTTTTCATAGTGTAAAATATTATGTGTAAACATAAAATTTGTCCTTTGATATAGAAATTATTAATTTTTTAAGATGCCCACATGTATTTATATTCCGGAATGAATTAAATCTTCATAGGTGTGTAATATATACAAAATTAACGGTCAAGGCAAACTCAAAAGAGAAAAGCCTTGGTTGTTTTTTTATATTTCTCTATTCAAACGGGTTCATTCGTGATAATATGTTGTATAAGTTGTTTTTGTACTAATCTGCTTCTAAAAATTAGGTATAAGCAAGAATAAAAATTATCATAAATTTTTGTACAAAAATTCTTATAAATTCTCAGATTTGAAAGTAATACTGCAATTTCTTATGTAGCTCAGTATTATTTTCAGCTTTGTTCGTGTATACTTCACTGAGTTGACCGAATTTATAGTAAACCCGATAGAAAAATCATTGAGGTCGTACCGTTGGAGATCGGATTGGCACACTTCTTTCATTCAAAATGACTCTCGAAGTATGTTCGATGTAATAAATTATATTTGAGAAATAACTTTTCGGTCTAAATTAGCAAGGGAGTGCTTTTTAATGACTAAATCCATAAGGCTCTAAAGTTATAGTCACGATAAATTAAATGATATTTCTATTAGAGGATAGTATTAGCTTAATTTTTGTATTTTTTTATTAGGGGTATTTCTAAAAACTGATAAAAATAAAAAAATATGATACATTGTAAAATTAATATTTTATTTTTTAAGGATGGATTTTTTGGATGTTCCCTTATGTAATTCAATTTTTCCGGAGGAAATTATGATTGATAAACAAACTTTGGATCATGTGTGTGAACTTGCAAGACTTAGACTTTCTGCCGATAATTATGATAAAATGCAAAATTCACTGAGTGATATTTTATCATACATGGATACTTTAAATGAATGTAACACTGAAGATGTCGAGATAACATACAATGTTTTAAATAGCGAAAACTGTTTTAGAGAAGATGTTGTAAAACCGTCTTTCAAGAGAGATGATATCCTTAAAAATGCGCCGTCCTCAGAGGCGGGATGTTTTACGGTACCTCATATGTTATAGGAGGAAATAATGAAATTTGAAGATTTAACATTAATTTCAGCACATGAAATGCTCAAGAAAAAAGAAATTTCAGCCAAAGAATTGAGAAAAGAATCTATTGATGTAATAAACCGTAAAGATGAAAAAATCGGAGCGTTTTTGACCTTGAGCGACTCTTTGTCTTTAAAGCAGGCTGAAGATGCGGATAAAAAAATATCTGAAAATAACGACTCGATTTTGACTGGCATACCGTTTGCCATAAAAGACAATATTTCCACCAAAGGCGTAAAGACGACCTGCGCCTCAAAAATGCTTGAAAATTATGTGCCTGTATATGATGCCTCCGTAGTTTTTAAACTGTATGAAAAAAATGCCGTGATGATTGGCAAAACCAACATGGATGAATTTGCTATGGGCGGAAGTACGGAACATTCTTATTTTAAACTTACAAAAAACCCACACGATTTAAATTTTGTGCCGGGAGGCTCTTCCGGCGGTTCGGCTGCTGCGGTTGCATCGGGAGAAGTAATTTATGCGTTGGGTTCGGATACCGGAGGTTCAGTTAGACAACCCGCATCGTTTTGTGGAGTTGTCGGACTTAAACCTACTTACGGCAGAGTATCCAGATATGGGCTTGTAGCTTTCGGCTCTTCTCTGGATCAAATCGGAATTTTAAGTAAAACGACGGAAGATGCGGCGGAAGTGCTTAAAGTTATATCCGGATTTGATGAAATGGATTCAACTTCAAGCGACATTTCCGTATGTGATTATACGGAAAATATTAAAGACGGGGTAAAAAATTTAAAAATCGGTGTAATAAAAGAACTGTTTACCGATAATATTGACCCCGACATCAGATCCGCCGTGTCAGATACGATAAAAACATTGGAAGAAAACGGCGCTAAAGTTGAGTTTATAAGTCTTAAACACATAGCTTACTCGGTAGCGGCATATTATATCATTGCGCCGAGTGAGGCGTCATCTAATCTTTCAAGATTTGACGGCGTGAAATACGGCTATCGGGCAAAAGATTATTCAGATTTGGAAGAGATGTATATAAACACGAGAAGTGAGGCTTTCGGAGAAGAAGTGAAACGTCGTATAATCTTAGGCACATACGCTTTAAGCAGCGGTTATTATGACGAATATTACAAAAAAGCTCTCAAAGTGCGTACCCTTATATGTCGTGATTTTAAAGATGCTCTGAATAAATACGATATATTGCTTTCACCGGCTGCACCGAGTACGGCTTTTCCTATTGCAAGTAAAATAAATGATCCGATATCCATGTATCTTGAAGACTTATGCACGATTCCGGCAAATTTGGCGGGACTTCCCGCAATATCCGTGCCGTGCGGTAAAAAAGACAACCTGCCGTTTGGAATACAGATTATCGGTAACTACTTTAAAGAAAAAGAACTTCTCCAAGCAGCATATTTTATAGAACGTGCAAGAGAAAGCGAGGTAAAATAAATTGAAATATAAAACTTTAATCGGAATAGAAATACACTCGCAACTTCTTACCGAAACCAAAGCGTTTTGTGGATGTGCAAATGTATTTGGAGGAGATGTGAACTCTCATTGTTGTCCGGTATGTATGGGAATGCCCGGAACTTTGCCTGTTTTAAACAAAGAAATGATAAGATTTGCCGTTACTGCCGGACTTGCAACACACTGCAAAATTGAAAAACACACCAAAATGGACAGAAAAAATTATTTTTATCCCGACCTTACCAAAGGCTATCAAATTTCACAATATGATAAACCGCTATGTTATGAGGGATACGTACCTATAAAAGATGCTCACGGCAATATGAAAAAAATAAGACTTATACGTATTCACATGGAGGAAGACACGGGAAAATCATTGCATGACGGTTCCGGAGAATCCATGATAGATTACAACCGTGCGGGAGTACCTTTGATAGAAATTGTATCATATCCCGATATGAATTCCGCTGATGAGGCATATCAATATCTCGAAAATTTAAAAGAAATACTTTTATTTTCCGGAGTATCCGATGTAAAAATGGAACAAGGGTCATTACGTTGTGATGTCAATGTCAACGTGGTATCCGAATCCGGCAAAAAAAGTAAAATAGTCGAACTTAAAAACCTAAATTCCTTTAAAGCGGTGCAAAAAGCCATATCTTATGAAGAAAAACGCCACATAGAACTGCTTGAAAACGGTTTGGACACTGAAAAGGAAACCAGACGTTGGGACGAGGTTACACAAACCACGCTACCCATGAGAAGTAAAGAAAATGTGCAAGATTACAGATATTTTCCTGAACCTGATATAGTTGACATAAACTTGACAGATGAATATATCGAAGAAATAAGAAGACAGATACCGGAAATGCCGGCCGATAAAAGAATCAGATTTGTAACCGAATATAAGATAAGTGAAGATGATGCGGCGATATTAAATTCAAGCGAAAAATTATCCGCATATTATGAAAACATAGTAAAAATTACCGGTGAGCCGATACTCAGCGCTAATTTCATATTATCGGAGCTTTTGCGCAGACTTAAAGAAACCGGAGAAGAAATCGGATCCGAAAAATTTACTCCTGAAGAGCTTTCCTATATAATTAAAATTACCGCCGAAAATAAGATAAACAACAATACGGCTAAAAAAGTATTTCGCAAAATGTTTGAAGAGGGAATAAATCCGGAAAATTACATTAAAGAAAAAGGGTTAATTCAAGTGCAGGACGAAAATTTGATACGAAACATCGTAAAAAAAGTTATATCCGACAATCCCGCCTCCATATCAGATATTAAAAACGGAAAGGACAGAGCGTTCGGTTTTTTGGTCGGACAGGTCATGAAAGAAAGTAAAGGCAAAGCTAACCCACAAATAGTAAACTTAATTTTAAAAGAAGAAATCAAAATGTAATGTTTGGTTTTAACAGGGGTAAAGTGGACACGCCTGTAAGAATAATGAATGCTTGTTATTTTTTTAAAACCCACTTGCCGTTAGGCGGTGGGTAGTTTATGTTTATGATTACAATTAAGA
>CAMYCP010000029.1 GCA_947254385.1 uncultured Filifactor sp.
GTAGTACAATAATGATATATTAACGTTAAAATAAACAATAAATAAATTAAAAAAATGATAAAAAGTATTATACTTAGAAATTTAAAAAAATTGTATGATACTACAATTTATAAAAGAAATCAGTATGATACTATTCTCTAATAGAAAAATCACTTAATTTATAGTGACCGGAACTTTAGAATTTCATTAATTGTTACGCTTGCTAAAAAGCACTCTCCGCCTATTTGGGTTGAAAAATTATTTTTAAAATATAATTTATTACATCGAACACTTCGTGCGTCGTTTTGAATGAAATAGGTGAGTAAAGCCTTACTAAAGCGTCACAATATTAATGATTTTTCTATCGATTTTCAGTATCGGATAAAATATCAGCAAATTCTGCATTTACAAGGTTTTGTAAATCCGTTGGCGAAAGCTCCGCCTGATATCCGATTTTACCGGCGCTTACTACTATTGTATCAAGATTTAAGGCTTTATCCGACAAAACCGTCTTATAGAGTTTTTTCATGCCGACAGGCGAACAACCGCCGTGAATGTATCCGGTAAACTTGTTAAGCTCGGAGGATTTAAGCAGTGTTACACTCTTTACGGCAAAATGTGAGGCGACTTTTTTATAGTCTAAAAAATCGTTTGCCGGAATTACCGCAACATATATATTTTTATCCGAACCTGAAAGCACCAAAGTCTTATAAACCCTGTAAGGCTCGACGCCGATTTTTTTTGCGACCGACACGGCGTCTATATGTCCGTCCGTGACATTGTATTCATGCGTCGTGAAATTTACGCCCGACTTTTCCAAAATGCGCACAGCATTTGACTTAAAATGTGATTTCATGAAAACCTCACCTACTGTAAAGTATATCTAAAAAATGATAAAAACCAAGAAAACAAATGGGAAACATTATAAAATTCATATTTTATTTTTTTAAAATTAAACTTTTAGAGTTCACCTATAAAGGTATTATACATCAAAAAACTTTTTTCACGTTAGATTTAAAGCTTAAAGAGTTATAGACACTTTTTTTTTGCTGTTCAGGCTTACTTTCTTAAAAATAAAATTTTTGTAAAAAGCGCCCACAATTTCACCGGATATATTGAAATTATAGGCTGTTTGTGATATTATGCGATATAGGAGAAGTTGATACAGGCGGTTTCCCCCAATCTTTATGAAAGGGGGTGGTACTGATGACGGATTTTGAATTAATAGCTACGATACTCAACATAATTTTCATAATTATTTCAGCTATAAATCTAATGATCAGTATTATTACCCTTATTTTCACAATAAAGAAATAAGGCAAAAAAATCACCTGTAGTGTGCGAGCCACAGGTGATTGAAAAATTTTTTTCACAACGGGCAAACCGCTTTAATCGGCTTTCTCCTATACATATTATAAAGCCTTTGATGTAAAAAGTCAAAGGCTTTTTATATTGTATACACTTTAACCGTAGCTGTTTTTAAATTTTTATTTTTTTGAAGATGCAAAATATTTTTGCTTAAAATACTGTTATTTTCTATGGTTTTGATATAAAATAAGGATATACACGAGTTGAGTTTTTAATTTTTTTTGAGTTTTAGAGACTTTTTAAAATAAAGTTTTCGCAAGTAAAGGAGGGACTTATGAATTTTAAGGACAAAGATTTGGATTTTGCCAAGTATTTATTCCATGAAGGTACAAATTATCGCTCGTATCAGTTTTTAGGTTCTTTTTTAAATGGCGAAGACTGCATATTTCGTGTTTGGGCGCCTAATGCGAAACGTGCGTGGGTAACGGGTGATTTTTGTGCTTGGAAAAATGACGTTTTGCTTATGAACAAGGTGTCGGACGAGGGAATTTATGAGCTTGAAGTGCACGGCGTAAAAGAGTTTGATTGCTATAAGTACGTGTTTGAGACTGAGGACGGACGAATAATTTATAAGGCGGATCCTTACGCTCGTCACTTTGAAACACGCCCCGGCACGGCGTCGAAAGTTTATAATACCGACGATTACATATGGAAAGACAAAAATTGGATGCAGCGCCGCAAAGCGCCGTACGATAAGCCGATGAACATATATGAACTGCATTTGGGTTCATGGAGAAAGTACGAAGATGAAAATTTCTTCAATTATCAGAAAATGGCGGAAGAAATAGTTGCTTACGTCAAAGATATGGGTTACACTCACGTTGAATTGCTTCCGGTGTCGGAACATCCTTACGACAAATCATGGGGCTATCAGGTCACGGGATACTATGCTCCAAGTTCACGTTACGGTACCCCGAAAGATTTTATGGCGTTTGTGGATTATTTTCATAGACACGGGATAGGTGTTATTCTGGACTGGGTGCCGGGGCATTTTCCCAAAGACGAATCGGGTCTTGCCGACTTTGACGGGGGAAGTGTGTATGAATATTCCGATCCGCTGAAGAGAGAACACGGAGAGTGGGGTACACGGGTATTCGATTTCGGCAAAAAAGAAGTGGAATGTTTTTTGGTTTCAAATGCGGCGTTCTGGTTCGACAAATACCATGTTGACGGCTTGAGAGTGGATGCAGTGTCGTCCATGGTGTATTTAAATTACGGCAGAACGGATGGCAATTGGCGTGCAAATGAAGAGGGCGGAATAATAAACCTTGAATGTATAAATATGCTCCGTAGACTTAACATCTATGTGTTCGGCGCATTTAAGGGCATAATGATGATTGCCGAAGAATCCACCACATATCCGAATGTAACCAAGCCTGTATTTGAGGGGGGCTTAGGGTTCAATTTCAAATGGAACATGGGCTGGATGAACGACTCATTAAAATACATGAAAACCGACCCGTTTTTTAAAAAAGATATGCATAACTGCATAACGTTCAGTATGACCTATGCGTTTGCCGAGAATTTCATACTCGCCATATCTCATGACGAAGTGGTGCACGGTAAAGGTTCGCTTTTATCCAAGATGCCGGGAGATTATGCGGAAAAATTTGCAAATTTGCGTACATTTTTGATTTATATGTATACACATCCGGGCAAAAAACTTCTGTTTATGGGTTCGGAAATTGCGCAGTTCATCGAATGGAACGAAGAAACCGAACTTGACTGGAATTTGCTCGAATTTGAGAGTCACCGCAAACATAAGGACTTTGTGAGAGATCTTAATTATTTTTATAAAGATACCCCCGCTCTTTGGGAAATAGATTACGGCTGGGACGGCTTTAACTGGAACACGGTGGACGACCGTGAAAATAACGTTATAGCCTACACCAGAAAAGGAACGGGCGAACAGGAATATCTCATAGTATGTCACTTTTCGTCGAAACTTTTAAAAGACTACAAAATCGGAGTGGACGGCAAAGAAAACTACAAACAGATACTTTCAAGCGATGAAGAAAAATACGGCGGTTCAGGCATAAACAACAATTTGGTAAAAACCTGCAAAAAAGAATATAACGGGCACGATCACTATATAAGCATAACCGTACCCGCATTTACCGCAATGATATTCAGACGTTCTTTAATACGCAGGAAACCGTCCAAAAAAATAAACGGCAAAATTTCTTCCAAAAACGGCGCAAAACCATTAAAATAGCGGTAGATATTCGATATTTCAGAATCTTTTGACGACAGAAAACCCCTAAAAACTCTATTTAAAAAATAAAATATTGTTTTTACAATGTATCAAATCCTATTTTTTAAAAAATAGTATCAAGAAATCTTCGAATCTTTAGATTCGTGAGATGAATTGATACAATAAAAGTATGTTGGAAGCTACCATTTACTTACGCTTGTGAACTTTACGTAAGACGGTAAAGTAATCTTATAGATTATGAAACGCAAGTCAGAGGATGAATCAAGAAGCACCTAACCCAAAGTTTCGCGTGTAGTTCACTTTTTACAGATAAATGCAGAGAAGTTAAAGTTTTTAAAAAATACATTCTTCATAAAATTAATTCCCGTATCGTAAATTAAGTATGATGAAAGAAGGGATTGAATATGTATAACAATAAAAAAGAAATGGTGGCGATGCTCCTTGCGGGAGGGCAAGGAAGCAGACTTGACGTACTTACAAGGTACATGGCTAAACCTGCCGTACCTTTCGGCGGGAAATACCGCATAATAGATTTTACTCTCTCTAATTGCGTAAACTCCGGCGTTACGGAAGTCGGAGTGCTTACTCAATATAAACCGCTCGAACTTAACAGTTATATCGGTAACGGTCAGCCGTGGGACTTGGATAGAATGTTCGGCGGACTTGCGATTTTGCCTCCGTATACCGCCGGCAAAACGGGAGAGTGGTACCTCGGCACGGCAAACGCAATATATCAAAACTTAAATTATATCGAACAGTATGATCCCGAATACGTACTTATCCTTTCAGCCGACCACATTTATAAAATGAACTATTCGCTTATGTTGGATTTTCATAAAATGAAAAAAGCGGATCTTACTATTGCCGTGATAGAAGTGCCGTTATATGAGGCTTCACGTTTTGGAATAATGAATACCGAAAAAGATCTTTCCGTGTATGAATTTGAAGAAAAACCGGAAAAGCCCAAATCAAACAAAGCCTCAATGGGAATATACATTTTTAAATGGGAAAAACTTAAAAAATATTTGGAACTTGAAGAAAATCTCGAAAACACTTCTCACGATTTCGGCAAAGATGTCATTCCTCTAATGCTTAAAAACGAAGAAAGATTGTTCGCATACCCGTACGAAGGCTATTGGAAAGATGTCGGCACGATAGAAAGCTTGTGGCAAGCCAACATGGATCTTTTGGACGGTAAAAATTCGCTCTATATAAATGACCCGTTGTGGCGTATATATTGTCGTCACTTTGAGTCCATGCCGCAATATGTCGGATCGGACGCAAGTATAAAAAACTCCATGATAACCGAAGGCTCCGAAATTTATGGAAACGTAATAAATTCGGTAATATCGGGCGGAGTAAAGATTGCCGAGGGAGCAAAGGTAAAAGACAGCGTAATTATGCAAAATGTGAGTATTGAAGAAGGAGCTGAAATCACACGTGCTATAATAGCCTCGGATACAAAAATCGGCAAAAACTCCTCCGTGGGATCGGACAAAGAGGGCAGTGAAATTATTGTAATAGAAAGAGGCACGAAAATTTTAGAGGGAGAAGTTATTTTACCGGAAAACAAGGGGGTGGAAAAATGAACGCTTTTGCTTTAATATTCGCCGACATATACAAACCCAACCGCATGGAGAGTTTGACGGCGGTAAGATCAATATCGTCCGTACCTTTCGGGTGCAGATACCGTTTAATAGATTTTACTCTCTCATCTCTTGTTGCGTCCAAAGTTCCGGATATAGGTATAATTACTCAATTTAATTACAATTCCCTGATGGATCACTTGGGCTGGGGTAAAGATTGGGATTTAAACCGCAAAAACGGAGGACTTAAAGTCTTGACCCCTATGGCGGAAGAATCCGACATTCATATATACAGAAATAAATTTGAAGCCATGTATAGCGTCGAGCAATACATTCAATCCCGCCTTGAAGAATATTGTATCCTAAGCGACGGCAATATGGTCTATACGCTTGACTTTGACGATCTGCTCAATTTTCATGTAAGCAAGGGTGCGGATATAACGGTGGTATACCGTAAAAGTGTGCCTAAAGCCAACGAAACGCAAATTATAGTTGACGAACACAAGCGTGCCTATGATGCGCTCTACCATTCGCAAAGTGGCACAAAAGAATGTGATATGCTCACACGGATATTTGTAATCAAAAAAAGCCACCTTTTAAACCTTATAAAAAGAGGTATGACTCTCGGTTGGGAAGACATCGCAAAAGACTACATTTCCAAAAATTTCAATCGACTTTTAGTTTATGCCTATGAAATAAAAAACTATTATCGCCCGATAAACAATATAGAAGAATATTACAACGTGAGTATGGAACTTTTGGACGAAAACATACGAAAAGAATTGTTTTTAAGCGGAGCGGGAATTTTGACCAGAATAAAAGACAGCGCCCCCGCAACTTACGGCTCGGATTGTGTGGTAAAAAACAGTCTTATAGCGGACGGTACCGTCATAGACGGCACCGTGGAAAACAGTTTGATTTTTCGTGATGTGAAGATTGAAAAAGGCGTAACGGTCAAAAATTCCATAATATTTCAAAATTCAGTGATTCAATCCGGTTCATATCTCGACTACGTAATATCGGACAAAGAAGTTACGATAGGTGAAAACAATAATTTAAGAGGTGTAAGACAATGTCCGTTCACCATTGCCAAAGGGAAAACTCTGTAAAGCAAATTCAAATTTTCAGATGTGATACTATTTCCTAGTAGAAATATCATTTATTTATTACATCGAACATGTTCCGGGCGTCGTTTTGAACTAAGCGAGTGTGGAAAGTCGTACTAAAGCGTTACAATATTAATGATTTTTTCTATCGGGTTTTACTATGATACCAAATTGCATAAGAAATTGTAATATCAATTTTAACTGAATTTTTTGCAAAAAAGCTTCATTATAGATCCCGCTTGAGATTGCATATTACATTTTTAAAAGCAAATCATTATTAGAAATAAAAAATATATAACTTTGCACTGAAAACCGGAGGAAAAGATGAGAAAAAAAACGGAAAAAAAACCTTCAAATAAACTTAAAGTACTTTTTATATCAGCCGAAGCCGCACCTTTTATAAAAGCGGGCGGTCTTGCGGACGTATCGGGAGCGTTGCCGTCTAAATTAAACGGACAGGGAGTTGAAACGATAGTGGTTTTACCCTATTACAAAGCTATAGGCAAAGGCAGAAAAGATATCAACTATATAGGAAAAACCGTTGTGGAAGTAGGCTGGAAAAAACTGTACTGCGGTATATTTAAAGCGAAAATCGGGAAACTTGAATATTATTTTATAGATAACGAACAATATTTCTGGCGGGAAAAAATTTACGGTGAGTATGACGATGCTGAAAGGTTCGCCTTCTTTTCCAAAGCCGCACTCGAACTTGCGGAATTTTTAAATTTCAAAGCGGATATAATTCATGCCAACGACTGGCACGCCGCCATGTCAATAGTTTATCTGGATCTTAAAAAACGGCTGAACTGTTCGTTTTACTTAAATATGAAATCCTTACTTGCAATACACAACATAGAATTTCAAGGTAAATTCGATCCGATTATTTTGGGCGGAGTATTCGGCATATCGGAAGAGATGCTTCCTGTATTTATGTACGGCAAAAGCATCAATCTGCTTAAAGCTGGTATACAACTTGCCGACAGAGTTACCACGGTGAGTGAAACCTACGGCGAAGAAATATTAAACCCGTATTTTTCATTCGGCCTTAATGAAATATTAATGCGTGAAAAATCCAAAATATTCGGCATAACGAACGGCATAGACACGGAAGTATTTAATCCTGCAACCGATAAGGCACTCGTACAAAATTACGACATATCCTCGATAAACTTAAAAGTAAAAAACAAAACCGCACTGCAGGAAAAATATCTACTTCCCGTAGACAAAAACATTCCTTTAATTGCAATGGTTACACGCTTAACTGATCAAAAAGGAATGGATCTTGTGTTGGAAGTTATGGATCAAATACTGTCACGCAACATACAATTTGTACTTTTAGGTACGGGATATAAAAAATATGAAGACGCCATGAGGGAATGGGAAAGTAAGCGTCGTGACAAGGTGAGAAGTATCATAAAATTTTCCACGACAATTGCATCCGAACTCTACGCCGCATCGGATATGTTTTTGATGCCGTCCAGACAGGAACCATGCGGGTTATCCCAAATGATTGCCATGCGTTACGGCTCTATCCCGATAGTGCATAGAATAGGCGGTCTTAAAGATACCGTCGAACCTTATAACATGGAAACAAAAACCGGCAACGGCGTAACTTTTGAATCCTACAACGCTTATGATATGTTGGATGCCATAGACAGAGCAATTTCGCTCTACGAAAATAAAGGACATCGGGAAAACATCATAAAAAACGCAATGAAAAAAGATTTCAGTTGGAACGACCCCGCCCGAAAATACATTGAACTCTATAAATCAATGCTCACAAAATAACGGGGTAAACTATTCTTTCATAAAAAAATATATGTAAAGGCGGAGTACATGAAAACAGAATATGAGTTTAAAAATCGCATGGAAAACTACCTTAAAAGAAACTTCGGTTCGGATATGAACGGCACAAATGACAGACAGGTATATGAGGCAATTTTAAATACGCTAAATACGATTTTATCCAACAAACGGTTTGAATTTCAAAAGAAATGCGACCGTGAAGAAAAAAAATCCATCTGTTATTTATCCATGGAATTTTTAACCGGACGTTCCATGAGAAACAATCTGTTTAATTTGGGTATAGAAGACGAAATGAAAGAATTTTTGTCGGCATACGGCATGGATCTCGATACAATTTACGCTATGGAACCCGATGCAGGACTTGGAAACGGAGGCTTAGGCAGACTTGCCTCGTGCTACATGGATGCACTCACAACATTAGGCTACTCCGTCACCGGTTTTTCAATTTTGTATGAATTCGGCATTTTTAAACAAATAATAGATAGAGGCTTACAAAAAGAAATCCCCGATAATTGGCTGAATTTGGGCAAGTATACGCTAATGCAGCGCGGGGATGAAGAAACGGAAATCAAATTTTACGGCAAAACAACCGAACAGTGGACGGATAAGGGACTTACCGTCGTATATTCGGACTATACCTCGGTAATAGCCGTGCCGTACGATCTTCTCATATCGGGATATGACAGTGCCGGCGCCAATTCGCTCAGACTTTGGAGCGCAAAAGCGGACGGGGGCTTTAACATGGCGCTCTTTTCGGGCGGAGAATACGCTAAATCGTCGGAAGGAGAAATAATAGCCGAATCCATATCCAAAGTCCTGTACCCCGCCGATGACAAAAGAGAAGGCAAGGAACTGAGAATAAAACAACAATACTTTTTTGTGAGTGCATCACTACAATATATATTGAAACGCCATTTTCAAAAATATTCCACCTTGGAGAACCTTGCGGATAAAATTGCCGTCCATATAAACGACACTCATCCGTCCATGAGTATCCCCGAAATGATGCGAATCCTCATGGACGAATACGGCTACCAATGGGACAAAGCGTGGGAAATAACCGTAAACACGTGCGCTTACACAAACCACACCATAATGAGTGAAGCACTCGAAAAATGGGCAATAGACATATTTCAACCGATACTTCCCAGAATATTTACAATAATAAAAGAAATCGACAATCGTTTCAGAAACGAACAACAAAACAGAAACTCCAACCGTATCGGAGAAATGAGCATAATACAGGACGGCTTTGTAAAAATGGCGAACCTTTGCGTAATAGGCAGCCACTCGGTAAACGGCGTATCCAAACTGCACTCCGAAATAATAGTAAAAGATACATTTTCAGCATTTTATAACATATATCCGGATAAATTTCAAAACGTAACCAACGGCATAACACATAGAAGATGGCTCGGACAAGCAAACCCCGAACTTTCTCTCTACCTTAAAAATCTTCTCGGGTTTGATTTCATGAAAGATTTAAACAAAATATCCGACCTTAAAAACTATCAAAATGATGAAAACGTAATTAAAGACTTAAAAAACATAAAACGTACAAAAAAAATCCAAATCGGTGAATATATAAAAAAAGAAACGGGAATTGCCGTAAACCCCAACACATTATTCGACATACAGGTAAAAAGACTGCACGAATACAAAAGACAACTTTTAAACGCCCTGCACATAACCCATCTCTACCTTAAAATAAAAGACGGGACAAAAGTGCGTCCGCAGACATTTATTTTCGGGGCTAAAGCATCGAGCAGATACTACATGGCAAAACAGATAATTAGGTATATTTGCGCCCTCTCCAAACTCATATCGGAAGATGATAAAGCCCGTGACACCTTGAGCGTCATATTCTTACCCGATTATCGCGTAACCTTGGCGGAAATGATAATCCCGTCGGCAGATTTAAGCGAACAAATCTCACTTGCCGGCAAAGAAGCCTCCGGCACGAGTAACATGAAACTCATGCTGAACGGTGCGGTCACAATAGGCACAATGGACGGCGCCAACGTGGAAATCAGAGAAAGAGTCGGAGATGAAAACATCTTCATATTCGGCATGAACGCAAAGGAAGTGCATGAACTGTTACGAAACTACAGAAGTGAAGAACTCTATAGAAACAACAACGACATAAAAAGGGTAATAGACTTTATAAAAAACAAAAACGTATGCAAAGAAGACTTTTCGGACATAGTAAACTACCTTGTAAACTCCGATCCGTACATGAACCTCGCCGACTTTGAAAGCTATCGACAAACGCAGGAAACCGCATCAAAAATCTACTACAACGACCCCCTACATTTTGGGAAAATGCAACTTTTAAACATAGCGAGCGCCGGCATATTCTCAGCCGATCGGAGTGTAACCGAATATGCACAAAACATATGGCATGTAAAACCTGTAGAGGATAAGCAGATGTAAAATACATTCATAAAAAAATATTGATAATCATTTATATAATTTGTAATATTTTATTGACAGTAATTATTAAATATAATATTTTTGACAATTAAAGCATAAAAATTAAAAAAATATTTTCGCAACACCGTACGATGATTAATCGGCAGTGAAGTATTGGAAAAATAACGAGAACAGGCGTATGATGTATAAAATAACTATATATGACTTAGCTCTCTATAAAATTCTCCTACCGGTATTGAAAGTGCCGAAAAGGATCTTAAAATTGCCGAAGAATATTTCAGAAAAAATATTTAAAATATTAATACCGATAAATGTAATTTGAAGACCGGTTTCGTACAGAAAAAAATGAAACGTCTCGATAATTTAAAGATAGTGTCAAGAAATCTTTGAACCTTTAGGTTTGTGAGATGAATTGATACAGATAGTTTTTTGCGGTATAATATATCATATTAGAAAACTAAACCTAAGTTTTCTATAC
>CAMYCP010000030.1 GCA_947254385.1 uncultured Filifactor sp.
GTGCGTACTAAATTGTATAATGTAAGCACAATTACAACATATTGTGATTTAGACACATTGTAAAATTAATATTTTGTTTTTTATTTAGTTTTTTGTTATGTAAATTTTTATAAAAAAAAGTAATTTTCAAGGGTTTTATATATGGAAAAAATAAATTATAATAAAGTGATGGAAAGTATCATTTCCGGTTTTAACGGTGGAAAAAAATCGTTGCTCTTACACGTGTGTTGTGCACCATGTTCATCACATTGTATAGATTTACTTAAAAATTTTTTTGATATCACGATATTTTATTATAATCCCAACATATATCCTTTTCATGAGTTTCAAAAAAGGCGAGGAGAAGTTTTTAAGTTGCTTGAATGTATGGATATTCACGATATTGAAATTGTAACTTTTAAGTACGATGAAAACGAGTATTTGAAGTTTATACAAGGATATGAAACGGAAAAAGAGGGTGGAAAACGTTGTGCACTATGTTTCAGACTCAGAATGGAAAAAGCCGCCGAATACGCCGCTTCACACGGATTTGATTATTACACGACCACGCTCAGTATTTCTCCGCATAAAAATGCGGCATTGTTAAATGAAATCGGCTTAGATATTGAACAAAAGTACGGGATTAAGTATTTGCCGGCTGATTTTAAGAAAAAAGAAGGATATAAACATTCGGTAAAAATGTGCCTAAATTACGGTATATACAGGCAAGATTACTGCGGTTGCCGTTTTTCACTAAATTCCAAAGAGGAGTGAACATTTTACTTTAATATTTTTTGTAGGGCATCTTAAAAATTGATACAATAAAAAATAGAATTTTGTGCATTGTAAAATCAATATTTTATTTTTTCAAATGGAGGTTTTAGAGGTTCCCTGTATTATGTTTACTTTATATGAAAGCTACAGATATTATTTTATTTTTAAGGAGATATTATGCGGCCTTTACGCTATGAACTTATAAAAACTTCCGGTGAGGCAAGGCTTGGAAAAATATATACGCCTCATGCGGTTATAGAAACGCCCGTATTTATGCCGGTAGGTACTCAAGCTACGGTTAAATCTATGACACCTGAGGATCTTAAAGAAATCGGAATAAAAATTTTGTTGTCCAATACATATCATCTTCATTTAAGACCGGGTGAAAGTATCGTTAAAAAAGCAGGAGGACTTCACGGTTTTATGAATTGGGACAGAGCGATACTTACGGATTCCGGAGGCTTTCAAGTATTCAGTCTGTCGGACTTGAGACATATAAACGAGGACGGCGTGGAATTTCATTCGCACATAGACGGAAGTAAACATATGATGACGCCCGAAAAATCTATACAGATACAAAACGCCTTGGGTTCGGATATAATTATGTCGTTTGACGAGTGTACCCCTTATCCCGCCGATCATGAGTATGCACTTAAATCCATGCGCCGAACCTTGCGATGGGCAAAGCGAGGCAAGGCGGCGCATGAAAATCCCGATACGCAGGCGCTTTTCGGTATAGTTCAAGGAGGAATGTACGAGGATTTAAGAAAAGAATCCGCACTCAGCCTTGCGGAAATGGATTTTCCGGGATATTCTATCGGCGGACTTTCCGTCGGAGAACCTAAAGAACTTATGCGCGATGTACTTGAATACACTACGGGTTTTATGCCGAAAGACAAACCCCGATACCTTATGGGAGTGGGTACGCCGGATGATTTAATAGACGGCGTGATAAGAGGGGTAGATATGTTTGACTGCGTTTTACCTACGAGAATTGCAAGAAACGGCACGGCAATTACTTCAAGAGGCAATTTGACCGTGAGAAACGCAACTTACGCTGAAGATTTTTTGCCAGTGGACGCTGAATGTGATTGCTATGTTTGCAGAAATTACAGCAGAGCATATATAAGACACCTCATAAAAGCGGGTGAGATACTTGGCGGACACCTTTTAAGCTATCACAATATATTTTTCTTGAACAATCTTATGAAAAACATACGTCAAGCCATAAAAGACGATCGGTTAATAGCTTTTAGACGTGAATTTTTTGATAAATTTGGTTATAAGGCATAAAAATATACCCTGTTACGAGGCATAAAACGACATCTTTAAAAATTAATAAAAATAGAATTTTGTAAATTGTAAAATCAATATTTTATTTTTTGAAGATGAAGTTTTTAGAGGTTAGCAAAAATAATTTTAATAAAAAATTGTATTTTTTATAAATGGAGAAAAATATGCAAATTGAAGGCAGAAACGCCGTATCGGAGTATATAAGACAAAACGGAAAAGTAGATACTCTCTATATCTCTAAAGACAGTAAAGAGGGGAGCATAAAAAAAATCTTCGCCCTCGCCAAAGAACAAAAGATACTCGTAAAGACGGTGGACAAGGCGAAACTTGATTCAATGAGCGAAACTCACAATCATCAAGGCGTGATACTTGTGACAAACGATTATTCATATTCAAATTTAAGTGAGCTTATTTCAGATAGCAGTTTTATCGTGATTTTAGATGAAATAGAAGATCCGCGCAACATGGGAGCAATAATTAGAAGTGCGGAATGTGCGGGAGCGGACGGGATAATAATACCCAAAAGGCGTTCCGCCTCGATAAATTCGGTGGTTGAAAAAACTTCTGCCGGTGCTGTAAGTCACATTAAGATTGCACGTGTGACAAATATAGTAAACGCCATAGAAGAACTTAAAAAAAGCGGTTTTTGGCTTTACGGGCTGGATATGTCGGGAGAAACATTCTATAAAACCGAATTTTCCGGTAAAGTTGCTATAGTGGTCGGAAATGAAGGCAATGGAATAGGTAGACTTGTCAAAGAAAAATGTGATTTTATGATTTCAATACCGATGTACGGAAAAATTCAATCCTTGAACGCCTCCGCCGCCGCATCGGTAGTGTTGTTTGAAATTGCAAAGCAAAAGTTTGAAAAATGAAATTTGAACGCAGGAAAATCATTTTGGTTGACGGCTACAACGTAATAAATTCCTGGGAGGAACTTAGCGGTCAAAACTTTGGTTCGGCTCGTGAACAACTCGACTTTACCGTTGCCGAATATGTAATGTACCATAACATAAAAGGATATATTATATATGACGCATACAACGTAAGAGGTGAAAAAGGCAAAAACCATAAAATCGGAAACCTTGAAATAGTCTTCACTCAGGAAAATCAGACGGCGGATTCATACATTGAAAAATTTATTGCCGAATTTAAACACAAACGGCATTATATACTTCAAGTTGTAACCGATGACGGTGCGGAAAGACAAAATATTTACGGTAAAGGAGCGGTAAGAATTTCAACTGTCGAATTTTATACAGACATACAAACAGCCGTGCAAGACATAAAAAACACAATAAAAACCCCCGTTTTACAAAAAAACACTCTGGATAACATACTGGATTATTAAACGATAAAAAGACTTGAAATCATGCGTAAGATGTCGTACAACGCCGGTACGGAAAATAAAAAAAATAAAAAATGAACGGTGAAAATTTATGCGAAATAAAAAAATAATATTTTGCTTATTTTTTATATGCTTGTTTTTAACGTCATGCACCGATGTAAATATGGAAAAATCTGATTTTAATACCGACGATACAGCATATGATACGGTGAATGTTAAAAAAGATCCGGATTTAAATTTGGCCATGATTTATGAAAAAAATTTAAATCCCCTGCTTGTAAAAAACAGTGAAAACGATCACGTTATGAAACTCATATATGACGGATTGTTCAAAATAGATGAAAATTACAATGCCATCCCCGCCCTGGCAAAAAGCATAACTTATTCGGACGGGGGTATGAAAGTACTTCTTACTTTAAAAGATGACATCAAATGGCACGACTACAGAAATATAGTTTCTCAAGATGTAACCTACACCTTGAATTTTATAAGAAATCACCCTGAAAGTCCGTATTACAGCATGATTTCAAACATCGCCTCATGGGAAATAACGGACAATAAAAGAATTTCTTTAAAATTAAATTCACCTTCAAAAACTCAAGAATTTTGCCTTATATTTCCGATTATCCCGAATCATTCAGGAGAAAGTGAGTTTGTATTAAACGGGAACGGACGATATATGTACGAAAAAAACATAAATACCTATACAATACGACTTAAAAAGTTTGACGCTTATTACGGCTCAAAGCCTAAAATCAACAATATAAAAATACATTTGGTATCCGGTAAACAGGAAATTGAAAATTTATTTTTATCTACGGATTCCGATATAGCAGATGTTGGATATCAGGAAATAAGCCGTTATAAATATCCCATATTTGAAATAATACCGTATGAAAGCCGTCAATATGAAATGTTGATATTCAATACTCAAAGGCCTCCGTTTAATATGCATAACAATCGAAAAGCCGTTATATGCGCAATAGACCGACAAATGATAATAAATAAAGCATATCATTTGGAAAAATCTTTAAATGAAATTTTTTTACATGATAAATCCGATTTATCATTTAATAAAAATATATTCGCCTATGCACCCGAAAAGACCGACAAACTTTGGAAAACACAAAAACGAAAAACCTATTATCTGGCAGTATCCAAAGACGAACCTTTAAGATACGGTGCGGCGGTTTTGATATCTGAACAACTTAAAAGTGTTGCAATAGACACCGAGGTTATCGGGCTTGAAACGAACGAATTAAAACAAAAACTTCACTTAGGCAACTATGATATGGCGCTTATAGGCTATAGAACGTCTTTGTCACCCGATATAATGAAATTTTTTAAAGGGAAAAATTTAGTTCATTTTAATTCCATGAATCTAAAACAAAAAGAACAATTTGCTGCATCCGGCTTTGAATTTAAAACGGAGTATGCAAAATTACAAAAGAGTTTTGTTCAAAGCGCATTTTATGCGGGTTTTTGTTTTACGGACAGGTATGCGGTTTTAAATTCCAGAATATCGGGCAAACTTAAGCCTAATGAATACAATATATATAACGGAATAGAAAATTTGAGCATAAAATAAATATCATTTGCCGTATTTATAACTTCCGCTCTCTTTGTCCGAATAGATTGTATTGCCGTCGGATGTAAATATTATATTGTGTTGTTCGTCGGTTCTGAAAACTTTTATATTGTTATCTTTAAGGAGTTTCATAACACGTTTGGACGGGTGATGAAACGAATTTTTATAACCGCAGGATATTAGTGCAATTTCAGGTTTGACGACGCCGATGAATCTATCCGAAGAGGATGTTTTGCTGCCGTGATGCCCAACTTTTAAAAAATCACATTTTAAATTCGGGTAATATGATAAAATTTCTTCTTCGTTTCTGTTTTCCGCATCGCCCATAAACAAAAATTTGTTGTTGCCGTACTTTAGATACAGTACGGCGGAATATTGGTTAGTATTTGAATAATCGTGATCGTACGGGCTTATAAATCCGGCTTTTACTTCATCTTTTATAGGCAAAGAAACTTCGTTCATCGCTCTTTTTAAGGGAATATTTTTTTCTTTTGCAAGTTTTATCATATCTTCAAAAGATTGATTATCACCTTGTACGTCCGGAAGATAGAGTTCTACTATCTTAAAATTCGATATTACATCGGGGATTGAGCCGATGTGGTCGTTGTCCGGATGTGTTGCAATCAGAGCGTCTATTTTTTTTACCGAATGTTCGTGTAATGTGCTTATGACTTTCTCACTTTCGGACGGTTTACCGGCATCTATCAATATGGTATATTTTTCGGGAGTAGTTATTAAGGTGCTGTCCCCTTGACCTACATCAATTGAGACGATTTTGAGTTTTCCGTCAAAAGCTGAATGTTTCGGCAGTAATGAAAATATTAGGGAAAGTAATGCTAAAAATAAAATGAGTGCATATCTTTTAAAGTTTTTCATAAAATTTTAAGTTGCCGTTAAAAACGGGCGCTCCTTTCTAAAAAATTAAGTTTTCTACATTATACAATGAATAATTCAAAAATAGGATATAAAATTTGAAACATCGGTATAAAAAGGGGTATACTAAAAGGGTACAAAAAATATTTACTATTGGAGTGATTTTTATTAACGATATAAAAAAACCGCAGGATATGAACCCCTTTTCACTTGACGCCAAAGCCGATCTTATGCCTTACTATAATATTGTGCGTTATGAGGCGTGTGAATACAGTTTTACGACTATGTATTTGTGGCAACAATCTTATGAATTTCATTACACGATAAAACCGAAGTTTGCATTAATATTCGGCTCGGACGATAAAAAGCCGTTTATATTGAACCCCTTATGTGAGGAAAAATATTATGAAGAGGCGATGGAATTTGCAGATGAAGTGTTCGAATTTATAAAGTGTCCGCTGTATTTCAGGGCGATAACGTCACCTTTTAAAGAATATCTGGAACAAAAATATCCGAATAAACTTGAGATGATAGAACATAGAGACGGTTTCGACTACGTGTATGAGGCTGAAAAACTCAGGACTTTAAGCGGCAGGAAACTGCACGGTAAAAAAAATCACTACAACGCTTTTATAAAGAAATACAAAGACAGAGCCGAATATCGTAAACTCACACCGGAGAATCATAAGGATATAATAGACGTGGAAGAAAAATGGGCGCACTCCAAAGAAAACGATGAAAATATCGTAAGTGAACGTCTTGCAATCTCCAAACTTTTAAGCAATATATCCCGTTTTCCCGAAATAAAAATAGGCGGAATATATATAGACGGCAAATTGTCGGCGTTTGCCATAGGGGATTTGTTAAATTCCGACACGGCGCTCGTTCACGTGGAAAAAGCCGATGATGACATAAGAGGGTTATATGTCGCTATAAACAAATGGTTTATAGAAAACGAGTTTCCCGATGTAACTTTTGTAAATCGGGAGGATGATTTGGGATTGGAAGGATTAAGAAATGCCAAACTTTCTTATAAACCCATAAAACTCGTTAAAAAATGGGAAATATTGAGTAAAGGATAAGCCGTGATAATTCGATTTGCAAAAAATAGAGAAAAAGAACAGGTCAAAAATTTATGGGAATATTCATTCACTGATGATCCTAAATTTGTGGATTATTTTTTTGAAAATGAATATGACCTTAAAAATAATGTCGTACTTTTACATGACGGAAAACTCATAGCCTCACTCATACTTCAAGAGGTTGAGGTTTCGTTTTACGGCAAAATTGAGAAATTACATTATATAGTGGGTGTGAGTGTTGCACCGGAGTATCGCGGATACGGTTTTTCAACAATGTTGATGCAATACGTTTTAACCTTTCTTGCTGAGAAAAAGGAAGAAATTGTCCTGCTCATGCCGATAGACAGCGCAATTTACCGTAGGTACGGGTTTATCAACATAATGCAAAATTTTACCGCCGAATGTGATATAGTAAACCTTTCAAGATTTAGAAGTGAATATGAGATTGAAATAGCAAAAGACCCTAAAACGATGGCGCTTTTGTATGAACACGCCGTTAAAAAATACGATATTTTTAGAACTCGTGATATAAATTATTATGAAAAAAAAATAAGTGCGATGGAAGTGGAACGCGCTTACCCGTTTTTTGTAAAATCCGAAGAAATCAAAGGCGGGGGTTTTTTTAATCTCAACGCATCCGAAAGGACACTGTATATAACGGAAACTATATGTAAAGACAGCAACGCTTGGCGCACCGTATTAAGTTTTGCCGCACACCACAGGACGCAAGCCGACAAACTCGTGTTGGACACGCCGGATATTCATTCATTGGAGCTTGTACACGGTTTTGATAATAAGTGGAAAGTGGAAAGAAAACCGTTTATGATGGCACGTGCGTTAAATCCCGATATACTGCTTAAAAAATGGATAAAACGTGTATTTAAATATATAAATTGTGACAGAAATATAGTTTTTATGATAAAAGATGACGTCTTAAAAACAAACGAAACACTTTTAAAACTGAATGTTAAAACCGGAAGATTGAACAACGGCTTGGACGAAAAAGCCGATGTTGTAATATCGCCGGAAGGGATAGTATTGCTATATTTGTGCGGTTTCTCATTTAGAGAGCTTGTGAATACGGGCTATATCATATCCGAAGAAAAAATTGCGGATATGTTTAAAGACGTTCGTTCGTTATCATCGGTATTTGTACATGAATATTATTAGAGTGAGAAGATGGGCAATAGTTGTAATGCTCATCTTTCTGTTTATGTCTTTTATTATTACAAGACTTAATTATAACAGTCAAAATTTTTCAAATAAAAACGGCGCTTTGGATACCGTAAAAAGTGTAACTTATAAAGACGGCAAAACTTCTATATTTATGAAAAAACATTGCTGTTATATCTATGGTAAAACAAATTTAAGAGCGGGAGATATAGTAAAAATATCAGGAGAAATATCGCCCGTTTTAAAAAATACAGACAAGGGATATGCGTTTTATTTACGAAGTAAGGGAATTGAATATCAAGTAAAAAAAGCTGAATTTACTATTATAGGTAAAGACGATTTACTCTCTGTTATGGATGCGGGCCGCAGGAAACTTGGACACATAATAGAAGATTTATATAGAGATAATTCATATTTATACAAAGCACTGTTTTACGGCGAACGAAACGACATACCGGAAGATGTGAAAGATATGTTCAGTATGACAGGCACGGCACACGTGCTCGCACTGTCCGGCTTTCACGTGGGAATTATTTTATTTATGGTTATATTCTTGCTCAAATTTTTACCTTATCGTTTAAGAACGGTTCTTGCAATGTTTATAATATCAGCTTATGCCGTATTTTCAGGGGCCGGTTCGTCAATAGTTCGAGCCACATTATTTTATATTTTGCTCGTAAGCTCGTTTTTTTGCCGTAGAAGATACGATTTGTTATCAGCAGCAGGAGTAAGCTCATCGGTTTTGATGTTTATAAATCCGTGGATAATATATGACAGAGGCTTTCAGCTTTCATTTTTGAGTGTAATTTCAATCGGGATGTTTTATCCTATTTTAAAAAACATACGTGTAAAATCTGAAATTAAACCTGTATTTGACGCCGCAATGCTGACTTTGTCGGCGCAAATTTTAACTTTGCCTTTAACCGTGAGATACTACGGGATTATACCCGTATATTCTCTTTTAGCTAATATACTGATATTACCTTTGTTTAGCCTTCTGATGTTCGTATCTGCGGCTTCTATAATCATCTACCGGTTAAAAAATCTTGCGCTTGCCGTTTGCGATGTAAGTACTCTAATAATGCACACCATATTTTATATACAAAAAAGCATACTCAAACTTCCTTATGCGGTAATTTATGTAGATATATCGAACGTAAAAGTAATATTTTTGTTTTTGTTCTTTATATTCGTAAGACTGTATTATGTAAAACTTAAGCTGAAAGAAGGGTATTATGACAGTAAACGACTTAAAAAAAGTGGCTGAAAAAGAGCATATGTTTATCATATCAAAGAGCGACGGCTTTTTGACCGAACAATTTTTAAATTTTTTAAAACAAAAATTAAAACCCTCGTTTTTAAGTTTCAATTTTATAACCTTAAATCAAAGCAACGTGGAATATAATGATGCAGAAAACAGAATAATGAGCATACCGTTTGTAGACGATAAAAAACTTGTGTACTTTCCGGAATTTTACACCGGCGAAAACAAAAAAAATATATGGAATAAAAAAGAAATGGAAAGATTTATAACATTGTGTGAGAATCTTCCTGAAAATATATATCTTCTCATAAATATGAGCGATGAAAACCGCAAGAACAAGTTTACCGAAAAATTGGAAAAAAACTTTGTAAAATCCACCTTTGAAAGACTTAACGCCTCCCAGCTTAAAAGCTGGATAAAACGTTCATTTAAAGAAAAAAATATACTCATAAACAATGAAGATATAGAAGAATATATTAGACTTTCGGGTTATCTTGATTATAAAAGTGAAGTAACCTTGCGTGAAATTCAAAACGACCTCGATAAATGGACGGCATTGTGTTTAGATAAGGGCAGATTAAGCCTTTCGGATTTGTCTGATATTTTTGAAAATAGAAATCAAAGCGACGTATATAAAATCGCTGAATCTGTATTTTCAGGTAATACATCTTCAGCACTCAAACAGTATACACAACTTAAAAAAAGCGCCGATAAATATAAATTGCCGTTACTTTTGCTTTATGCGCTCACAAGTTCGGTAATTAAAGCATCAAGAGCGGGAATCTTGATAAAAAAGGGAGAGAGCCGAATGGAATTTGCTAAAATATTGGGCGTACCGCCATTTGCCGTGGAAAAATCCGTATCGCTATATAAAAAATTCAGCGAAAAAAAACTTATAAAACTTTTAAATATCCTTAATGATTACGATTTGAAACTTAAAACCGGTGAACTTTCTACGGAGTTCGCCGGTGAAATAATTATTGCGGCAACCGTTGAAACATTAAAGAATTGATATGATTTTAAATAACCTTTAAAA
>CAMYCP010000031.1 GCA_947254385.1 uncultured Filifactor sp.
CCTGTAAAATTCACAGGTGTGCTTTTTCAAACATGATTTTTTAAAAGATAACGTTCTTTATTTTTTGTTGCCGTGCCGTATTCTATAGCGGATACAGGGCATTTTGAGATACACGCCATGCAATGAGTGCAGTTTCCGTTCCATACAGGTTTTTTATCTACATATGTGATATTGCTCATAATGCAGACTTTGGCACATATTCCGCAACTTATACAGTTATCTTTCACATAAAATTTTTTATCTTTTACTATAAGAGTGTAAAATATCGGATTTACAAAGGCAGACAAAAATTTTGAAAGTAAACCGCTTTTTACGTCCGGAAACGGTTTATTATGAGTTATATATCCGCTCGCATCATTTAAAGAACTAAGCGCATTTTTCAGCATTACATCAATTTTTTCACTTTCGGGGACGTTAAACAGCGCTATATAATTTTCAGGCATGAGAATAGGGTATAAGCCCAAAAAATTCATTTCGATATTTTCAATATCCGTCTTCAAGTATTTTTCCGCATTGCCCGCCGAATCTCCGCAGGTCATAATGACATACATATTCTTTGACCCGTTAAATGTGATATTTTTTAAGGCACTTTGTAAAATGCGGGGGATTCTCCAACTATAGGTCGGGGTACACAGGACGTACGGTTTTTCGGACGAAAAAGCGGTTCTTTTGTTTTCTTTTATCACGTCAAAGAGATTATGCGCCGTGTCGCCCAAAAGACCTGCAAGATTCTTTGCAATATATTCACTGTTTCCTGTAGCTGAAAAATAAAGTATCATTTGTATCGTCTCGCTAAGCAGTAACGTGATGAAAAATAGTCGGAGTTAAGTTTTGCAATTATTATCTTATGCGAATTTGATGAGGCGTGAATAAAACTGTCGTCGCCTATATATATCCCTACGTGCGTTACCTTGGTAGGTACTAAATAATCCCTCTTGTAAGTTTCTTCAAACAATTCTTCTTCCTCCGGTATGGAAGAATATTTGCTTCTCGTGTCGAAAAATACGAGATCTCCCGATTGAAGATCGTCTTTATCCACATAATCTCCGACTTTCGCCTGTTCCGCGGAAGTTCTCGGGATATCTATGCCGGCTTTTTTATAAACGTAGGATGTAAAACCTGAACAATCGAATTTATCAGGACCTTCAGCGCCGTATACGTACGGTTTGCCGTATTCTTCCATAGCGTATTTAAGAAGTTTGGAATTGCTGAAATATTCGCTAAGTTCCCCGTTTAAAATTTCCGCCTTCTCTTTTGCAAAACTGTCGGAAGTTTCCGGTTTTTTCTCTTTTGCGAAACTTTCCGGACTTTCCGTTTTCTTTTCTTTTTTACCTTTTTCAGAACTGTCGGGAGTTTCCGCTTCTTTCTCTTTTTTATTTTTAGTGAAACTGTCTGAAATTTCCGCTTTCTTTTCTTTCTCTTCAATTTTTGAGGCTTGTTTTTTCAAAAAGTCGTCATCAAACAGTTCGTTGGAATCATCGACAATCTTATTTGAAATCAGCTTTTTCATGTCGGTCTTATCGGTTTCAATTTTACCGGTGACCTTTACGACCGTTTTATTTTGAGTACTTTTTTTATCGTTATTGTCGTATGTTTCTTCATATAGTGAGTTTTCCGCATAAATACTCAAAGGTGTCGCAACAGCTAATAAAACCGCCGTAAGAATTATAAATTTTTTCATAAATTACCTCTTTTCTTACTTTTTTATGAAAATATCGTAATTACGGTAAAAATGTGAAAGAATAAACTTGTGGCATTTTTTAAATGTCTTTTTCAAACTTTAATATATTATACCATTTTTTTTAAAAATTTAAATTAAAATATCGTTAAAAATAGGGTATATAAAAAATAATCTGTAACCGGATTGATATGAGAATTTTTGTATTCAATGGGCGATTGCTATATTTATCATGCTTTCATCACTTTATGACTTTTATGAAATTGGGTTTTTATGTAGAAAAATCAAGTATACAGGATTGTAATTTTGTTATATACTATAATATGAAAATTGTTTTTTATAATAATTTATTTAAGATTTTTTTAAGTTACATATCTTAAAAGTGCCTTGATTTACATTAGGGAACTTCTAAAAACTTCATTTTCAAAAAATAAAATATTGATTTTACAATGTATAAAATTTTTTATTAATTTTTAGAGATTAGCGTTATTTAAAAGGGGCGTTGTGATGGATCTTAAAGCCGTATATACTCAAATGATACTTGAAGAAAGCCGAAACAGCATGAACCGCAGAGAACTTCCTCACCATACTCATAAAGAACCCGGGCATAATCCGAGTTGCGGTGATGAGATAGAATTGCAGGCGGATATAAAAGGCGGTGTGATAAGTGACGCCTCTTACACGGGACAAGGTTGCGCAATATCTCAAGCCTCGACTTCCATAATGTGCGATGTGATAAAAAACATGAAAGAAGAGGATGCGCTTAAACTCTGCGATATATTTATCCGCATGGTGACGGGCGAAAAAATAAGCGCTGATGAAGAAAAAATGCTTGAGGATGCGGCGATATTTAAAACCGTGCAAAATATGCCGGCAAGAACCAAATGCGCCGTTTTACCGTGGTACACCTTAAAACATATGCTTTCGGAAAAATAATTTCAAACAGGTATTTATGCCTAATCCTTTTTAAGAACATTTTATTTTGCGTTCTTTTTAGGATAAGGCGCAATATAAAAATTTTAGGAGGTATTTATGAGAAAAAAATTATCCGTAATCATGGTGTTTGCATTGATGATTACATTGTTTACCGCATTCCCCGCAAGTGCGACGGGAGAAAAGACCATAACCGTCGTACATACCAACGATGTACACGGCAGAGCACAAGGCGATGACAAGGAACTCATAGGTTATGCCAGACTTAAAACGTTCTATGACTCTTTGAAAGCCGAAAATCCCGATGTTCTTTTGCTTGATGCGGGAGATACCATGCACGGCACCACATTTGTAAATCTTTCCGACGGGGAAAACATGATGACCTTAATGAATGAAATCGGTTACGATGTATCAATTCCCGGCAACCACGATTTCAATTACGGCTATGAACAACTCGTAAAACTCAGCAAAATGGCAAAATTTGATTATCTTGCAAGCAACGTTGTAAAAAAAGACGGCAAAAGCGATTTTAAACAAAACGTAATAAAAGAAGTTGACGGCATAAAGGTAGGTATCTTCGCCCTCTCGACACCCGAAACCAAATACAAATCCTCTCCTAAAAATACCGTAGGCGTTGAATTTATAGATTATATAGCTACCGCTGAAAAAGAAGTGAAAGAACTTAAAAAACAGGGAGCGGACGTTATCATCGCCGTAACTCACCTTGGAGTTGACAAATCTTCCAAAGAACGTTCCGACATTTTAGCGGAAAAAGTGGACGGCATAGATTTAATTATTGACGGACACAGCCACACCAAACTGGATAGCGGTGAAACCGTAAACGGAGTATTGATTGCGCAGACAGGTGAACACCTTAAGAATATCGGCATAGTAAAACTTAACTTTAAAGATAAAAAACTTGTTTCTAAAACGGCTGAACTTTTGGAATTTAAAGACGCATCCAAATTGGAACCCGACAAAAAAATAATGGATGCCATAACCGAAATGGACAACAAAAATAGAACTCTGCTCGAAGAAAAAGTCGGCAAGACAACAACATCTCTTGAAGGCGAAAGAGAAAACGTACGTACGAAAGAAACCAATCTTGGAGACTTGGTAGCAGACGCCATGAGAAAAGCTGTAGATGCCGATGTTGCATTAACCAACGGCGGTGGTATCAGAGCGAGCATACAGGGGCCTGAAGTTACAATGGGCGACATACTCACATCATTTCCTTTCACCAATTTCGTAGTAAAAATTGAAGTTAAAGGCGTGGACATTCGTCAAGCATTGGAACACGGAATTGACGCCGCTCCGGAAGCCGCAGGTAAATTTCCGCAAATCTCAGGCATGAGTTTTGAATATGATTCCACAAAAGAAAAAGGCTCCAAAATTACAAAAATAATGATAGGAGATGCTCCGATAGACGATAATAAAACCTATACTCTTGCTACAAATGACTTTGTTTCCATAGGCGGAGACGATTACACAATGCTCAAAGATAAGAAAAAAGTCGGAGAAGGTGCGCTTTTATCCGATGTATTGGTTGAATATATCAAAAATTCACCCGATATGACCGTAAATTACAAGACGGAAAACAGAATAACGGATAAAAAATCCGAAACGAAAGCGACAGAAAACCCCGTAAAAGAACCTGCCGAAACATCCGACAAAAAATCGGTTTCCGCAGTAATTTCAAAACAACAAATCACCCTGAACGGACAAAAAGTTGAAATCCCCGCCTATAACATAGACGGCTACAACTACTTTATGCTCAGAGACGTTGCGGCACTCTTAAAAGACACTTCCGCAAAATATAAAACCGATTATGACAAAGACACCAAAACCGTCCTCATAACAAAAGGCGAAGTTTCGGAAGGTGAAATCTCCGTAAGTTTGAAAGCACCTCAAAAAATTTCGTTAAGCACGCAAAAAATAACCATAGACGGGAAAAATGCCGACGTAAAAGCTTACCTCATAGATAACAGCAACTTCTTTATGCTTCAAGACTTAGGTAAAGCGTTGGGTTTTGACGTAAAATGGGATGAAAATACCAAAACTGTAGTTATTACAACTTCTGAAGCAACACTCGAAAAAGCCGCATAAGGTTCAAGAAACAAAACACCGGCATACTTATAAAGTCGGTGTTTTGTTTCACAAATTTGTAAAAATAAACGATTTGTACCAACTTACATAAGAAATTGCAGTATTTTGTACCTTTCTCATAAAGGATGTGATTTTATGAAAAAGTTATGCATAATATTTATGCTTATATCTGTAATTTTTGCGGGACAGGTATTTGCAGAAAATAAAAATCCCCAATTTTATAACAAAATTGAAAAAAACATCACGGAACACTTGGAAATTTTGATATTTAACTACATAGACGAAGATACGGTGTCTTTTTTAAGAGAAAAATCCTCTCTTAACATAAAAAAGCCGTCGTTTTCCTTAAAAGATTCCGATATGCTTTCGTTTTTTTTAAAAAATAAAACCGCCGTATTTGTTTACGACATAACGGCGCTACCGTTACTTAAAAATAACAATCTGTACTGGTATCCGATATACAAAGATACTGTCGGAATAATAACCGATGAGAAAAACAGCATACTTGATATAGAGGATCTGTATTTAAAAAAATCCGTATCGGTTATAAAAGATTCGCCTTATATATATTATGCCGACATATTGTTTCAAAGATCGTATAAAGAAAGCTACATTGACTTTTTAACCAAACTTAACAACTTGCACAAGCTTGATTTGACCGATGAATCCGATGTTAAAATAAGTATGTATTCGTGGTATTTAAACAGAAAAACAGACAAAAAATTCACATTTTTAAAAAATAACCCCGAATGGGTGGAAGTCGGTATACTCTCTTATTATCCGATATCGGAACGCAACATAAAAAACTTAAAAAAAGCCTTTGCCGAAAAAAACTACCCCGTCGAAAAAAACGCCGGCGTTAAATCAGGTTACATAAATGAATACATTTCAAAGCTCGTGCATCGTCAAAATGAATTTATTAAAATAAGACGCAAAATTTTGGGTGAACATAAGGATTATTTGAAATCATCGGTACAAAATATACTGCTTACCGTCTTCTTTATATTTTTGTTGCTTATTTTAATCAAATATTTGAAAACATACGTGGTGATAAAGGTCGTAAGACGAATTATGGTATCCACGGCGTACGTTCTGATCCTATGGCTCTTTGAATCCGTCGTAAAATACGGGATACCGTCAGATGAACACGATATTATAAGGTATTTGTGGTACGCATACTATATTTTTATGCCGTTCGTTTCCATAATGATTCTCACCATATCGCTTTACGCCGACAAATATGAAGACTCGCCCATGCCGCTCGCACTTAAAATAAATATCTCAATCTATATACTGCTGGTACTTCTGGTTATGACGAACGACTTTCATCGGCTGGTATTCACATTTACGGGAAGTAATCGGGCGCTATGGCACGGCAAGGGAAATTACGGTTACAACATAGGGTATTATTTTGTTTTTGCCTACATCACATTTACAATACTTGTAAGCTCGCTGATTTTAATAAAAAAGAAACTCGACTCACCGAACAAACTGCGTCTTATCTATCCTTTGATCGTGGCAATTTCAGGCATAACCTATGCCGTAATGTACGCAAAGGATTTTAAACCGTTTACCGAAATACCGCTGGTATTTTTTTATGTGGTAAGTATAGGAATGTATATGGTTTCCATGGTTTTCAGCCGACTTGCCTTAGTAAACGGCGATTATGTCAAATCATTTAAAAACAGTATGCTGGACGTTCAAATATTCGACAATGAAAATAAGCTCATGTACTCTACTGCAGGAAATAAAAAACAAAAGTCGGGCTTGTTTTTATCCACGACTGAACCCGTAAAATGCGGTTATGCCGTAATAAAAGAAGATATAAGCGATGTTATAAAAAGTCGTAACACTCTTCTTAAAACCGAACATAAATTGAAACGTAACAAAATGATACTGGAAACTCGACTTAAATTCGACGAAAAAATCGACTACATCGAAGAAGAAAGAGCGCTCTTCGAGCATATAAACAGCTATATACGAAATCGTACCGAGAGCTTGCTCGAAGAACTTAAAAAATCAGGTAAGTCTTACAAGATGAATGTATTACTGATGAATATAATATTCATCAAACGTAAGGCGGAAATGATGATAAAACTCAAAAATGTTAAATTTATTGAAGACTTTGAATTAAAACATCTCATAACCGAACTTGCGACTTGTAATCCTGATGTTGCCGTACTGATTGATATTAAAGGCGATGTTTCGATTTTTGCCTATACGTTTGTATACACCGTATTTTTTGAGATTTTGGAATTTATAACCGAAAAAACGGATTATGAAACATATATCAAAGTTAAGGTAAAAGATGAAAAGGCTTTACTTTCTTTTGCTGTAGACAAAACCGAAAATCCGGCTTTAACCGATGAAATAAACGGAAAATTTAAAAATATATTGTTTAAGGACAATGAAGATGCGCTCATTTGTACGATTGAACGGAGTTTTAAATGATATACATTTTTTCATCCTACAATGAAGAATACCTCTTGTTTTTGACCGTAGCGGCACTTTTATTTTTTATATTTGAAGTAAACTATGTACTCCTAATCTATAAAGATACAATTAAAAAACTGTTTGAAAGCTCCATTGTGCTTTATGCCGTCACAATTTCCGCAGTACTTAAAAAAATATCCCTTTCGATGAGATATTCAATAGTGAATTTAAATAACGCCGACGTTATATTCATGGTATCTTCCATTGTAATCATTATATTAAGCATCATATGTATAAAAAAACTCAACGAAAAGATTGTGTTAAGCGCCGTTATGCCTATAATTTTAATGCTTGTATTCATAAATAACGTGATGTTTTTATTTATGTTGACTTTCAGCGTATTTTTCTATATTTTAAGAGCGGTAAATTTAACTCTGTCCGAAAAGAAAAAAAGAGAAAATAAACTGGACGTCGGGTGTTTCAGACCCCTGCTTTACAGTATGAAAATCGGGGTTATATTTTATAACAACAGGGGCGAAATTTTAATATGCAACCCTAAAATAATATATCTGACACGCAAGATAAACGGCAGATTTTATAACGATGCACGCAAAAATCGTGACGTGTGGCTTAAAAATAAAATAAGAGAAGTGGACGGAAAAATTTATAAAGCGGTAACCAACGACAGAAAAAACTACCACGAACTCGTTTTGTACGACATAACAGAAGAAATGAGCCTTAACGGGCAAATAAAAGAAAACAACGAAAAAATTGCCGAAGAAAATGAAAGCGTATTAAAAGCGTTGAGAGATGCCGAAAAAATCGGGAAAATAACTTTTGAAAGAAAAGTATTTCACAAAATACACGATTACATGGGAAGTAAACTTTGTGTGATAGAACGCATGATAAAAGAAAATCCGAACCGTGACATAAACGAACTTATCAGCGTTATCTCGGAGCTTAAAATACCCGTGCATAACGCTGAATTGTCGGCAAAAAAAGAAATAGAAGAACTGAATGAAGAACTCTTGAAAATTGACATGAATATAAATTTCAGCGGATATTTTAATAAAAATGCGCAAACTTCAGCCGATGTCATAGCTATAATACGGGAAAGCGTGATAAACGCCGTAAGACATAGCGAATCCGACACCATATACATATATTCGGACGAAAAAACTCTCGTAATAGAAAACAGTATCGACACCAAAATGGAAATCACCGAGGGTAACGGCATGAGGATAATTAAGAAAAAAGCCGAAAGTATGGGCGCAAAGTGTGCATTTGAAATAAGCGACAAATTCATTGTAAAAATAAGTTACGGCGAGGCGTGGAATGTGGTAAAATAAAGAGAAAGTTCACCGAGTATCTCTAAAAATTAAAAAGTGGAATTTTAAATATTGTAAAATCAATATTTTATTTTTTAAGGAAAATTTTTATAGGTTTCCTAATATAAAATTTACTATTTTAAATTCCATGTTTTCTTGAAAAATATTTAAGAGGAAAAGATATGATACGCTTGCTGCTTGTAGATGATCAGAGCTTGAGTCTGAGCTTTTTGGAGAGTTGTTTTTCTGATAAAAACAACTATGAAATAATCGGCGCGATAAAAGAGGCGGGATTTGCCTACACGTGGTGTGCCAAAAAAGAGATAGATGCCGTAGTTATGGACATACAGACAAAGGAAGACGACATAAACGGCATAAAGGTTGCGGCAGAGATAAAATCCGATTTTCCGGACATAAAAGTCATGCTGATAAGCGGGTTTGACGAAGTGTCATACGTAGATAGATGTAAAAAAGCGGGAGCGGACGGTTTTGTCTCCAAAGACAACACAATAGATTTTTTTAAAGAGGCGCTGGATAAAATAGTAAACGAAAATCAAAAAGTTTTTCCGGAAAAGTTGCCGCAGATCCCCGTGATAGACGGCGAAAACGATTTAACGGAAAGAGAAGTTGAAATATTGCGCCTTGTGTGCATGGACTTTTCAAACAAGGAAATCGCAGACAAACTCTTTATAACACCGAACACCGTAAACTACCACATCAAAAATTTACTCAGAAAAACCGGCAAAAAAGGACGCACCGGACTTATAGCATACGTGATAGCCGGCGGTTGGATAAATCCCGATCTGTAAAATAAAAAAAACTACTCATGCAGGTAGTTTTTTTATTTTGCACAAAACTATATAATATTCACAAGTTAAACAAAATATTTTTTTACCGAATAATTTTGGAAAATTTTGTTCGGTATAAACCTCCGATTTTTCGGAAACGGTAGATTTTTTCAATAAAAAATTAAAAAAAGGAGAATTAACATGAAAAAGAGAATTTTAGCGTCGTTGGTAGCATTAATCGCTTTATTCGCTCTTACCGCTTGCGGTGGTAAAGACAAAAACAAAGATTATTACGGCACGTGGAATGTTTTTTATATGAAAACGGGCAGTGGAGAAGATGCAATGGATATGGCATTTGAAAGAGGCGTGAGCGGAGATAACCTCCTTCAGGTTGTAATAAATGAAGACGGCACAATGACTACAAATTTGGATGAAGAGGGTGATGAACCCGCTAAGTTCGAAAATACCGATACCGGTATCAAAGTTGACGAAGGCGACGGCTCGGTTATGGAACTTACTTATACTGACGGTATACTGAAAGGCAACCTCACAAGTGAAGGAGATACTACGGAAATGTACCTTTACAAGGAAGGCAGCGAACCGTCCGCTAAAGAAAAAGAACTTTCCGCTAAAGCGTCCGTTACCATTAAAAAAGACGGAGAAATGAAGTTCAAAGACGGCGGAGAAGAACCCCCCGCTGAAGAAACGACGGAAGAAAATACCGAAGAAACTACTGAAGAAACTACTGAAGAAACTCCCGCCGAATAGATTTATTAAGCTCTCGTTTGATAAAGTGATTAAAGATAGGTAAAGGCAATGAAAAAAGAGATTATTATATTTATGAAAACTTTATTTATTGCGCAGAGCTTAAAAAGAGAAATTGAAACGGACGGAGAATACAGGAGCGCAATAATAAGTGAATACGAAAATCCGGATGTAATATTCCTGGACAAATATCCGTCCATTATAATATTGGAGGCTAAGGGAGGGCTTTCATTTCCCATATATAAATCCATACATATATGCGAAAAACTTAAAACCGCCTTTTCCAT
>CAMYCP010000032.1 GCA_947254385.1 uncultured Filifactor sp.
ATCGAAGAATGTCTGGACAATGAGGAAAACATAATAAATAAACCCGAAGATATAGAATACTCAACTTCCAATATTTCCTGCGTGCTTTCCGGTAAGGGTAAAAAAGATGATTTTATAAAAATATACGTTTATTTCAAAAATGAAGACGGTGATTTTGAACTGTCGGGAGATCCCATGGAATTTAACTTGGGTTCTTTGGGACTTTTCAGTAAAGAACTTGCCTTAACCAAAGGTACCGAACGCGTAGACAAGAAAGAATGTTTTATTCTCTTAAATCTCGTAAGAGGCGACAAAGTCCATACGGACTGTAGATTAATAAAATATACCAGCAGAGATAATCTGCAAAATTCTCTAAATATGATAACCAAAAAACAAAAATAAAGGAAATCGCAAAGATTTCCTTTTATCATATACAGGAAAAATTATATGTTTTATGAAAAAGAAAAACTCAAAACCGCATCTGTCATTATTCTAACCCTTACAGCAATGGCGTTGCTTACGGTAAAATTTTATATAATACCGAAAAATGTTGAAAAAACAGTATCTCAACCCTACAACATAGATTACGGTGCCGCGCTTGAAGACGTCGTATATCCATCGTCCGTGATAATATACGGTTCTGAAAATACATATAAATTCATGCGACGTGAGTACAATATATACGAAAATTTTAAAGACTCTCTTTTAAAAGCAAATTTTGATGATAAGCTGAATGTTGACACATCAATCACACAGGATGTTTTAAAAAAATCCACAGCTTTTGCGGCAATTTTTAATCCCGCCGTTGAAAGCCGATTGCTTGCGGCATCTTTAGGTATTAAAGACAACGTATTTTCTGAAAAAGAACCGATTTTATCCGTCTTTATCTCTTCAAAATATCCGAACCGATGCTATTTTTTTTCGGATGAAAACACATATTTTATCAAACTCAAAACCGATATAGATTTTAAATCGCTTACCTTAAACTTTGAAAAAAATCCGCGTAAGTTTTACAGTTTGCACGATCTGTTCAACGCCGCCGCCGACACTTTGATAACCAACGAAACGGAGGAAAATTTCCCGATATATGCAACCGATGACATTTTAAACGACAAAGAAAAAGATGATATTGCACGCCGTATATTTATCGGAAAATACGATTTTTTAAATCGCATAGAAAGTGCGGACAACAGTTACTTATATTCATATAATTACGGGGAAGAAACGCTAAAAATACTTGAACACGGCGATTTTAAATATTCCAATGAAAACTTGCCTTCAAGAACTGATTTAGGAATACTTGAGAATTTTTATGCGGCACTGAATTTTCTAACACGCATCGGATACGATTTTTCCGGTATGCGTTTAGTAAATACCGAAGAAACCGAACTTCACGGCAAAAAAATTTTCAATTTCACATTCGTTTTGTTATTCGGCAACATGGACATATACAGTGAAAATAATTTTTACGATGTTTGTGTATCAGTGTCGGGGTCTGAAATTTTATCCTGCAGCGGCTGCAGGCGCAATGTATCGAACATACTTAAAACTGAGCGTAAAGCCAAAAATTATCTGGAAATTCTGGATAGATTTTACACTTATATGGAAGAAAAATCCAAAATATCAGCGGATGAATTTTTCAAAAACATAGGTTCAATAGACACGGTTTATTACATGAAAGAAGACGGAATACTTACGCCGTGTCTAAAAATGGAGTATACCGGCAAACCATATTTTTGTAGTATTTATGGAGATATAAAATAATGGAGTGGAAAAAAGCCAAAACTTATATGATAACCACTCTCCTAATATTAAACACGTTTTTGATTTGGAGCATATTCCTCGATTTTAAAAATTTTAAGGAAACCGATATTGACGATCTTAAAACCGAACTTGAAATATATCTGGATCGCATGGATATACACCTTAAAACCGACATTGCGAAAGAATTGCCGAAACTTTCACCGTTGGAGACGGATTATACGGATGTGGACGATACAACATATCCGGAATTTTTTAGTAAATTTGATCCTTTTATAATTCAAACCGAAAAAAAAATACTCAAAGCGCAGATTCCTGAAGCCGCACTTAAAGATTTTCATTCCATGTATATGGATGAGTTTTCATATAAATTCATAAAAACTTACTTTAAAGAGGATTACGACCTTAAATATGCTTATTTTAAAGATAACAACTACTATAGCTGTTACACTCCGACATACGAAGGCTACCCCATAGAAGATGCGTTTTTAAAAATTGATTTTGACTACGGGAAAAAGACTTTGTCTATAGAAAAAGTTAACATACACGCCACACCCACGTATATAGAAGCTCGTACAGTTATTTCTCCTATAAGAGCCTTAACACAGGTTGCATGCCGTATGAAAAAAGGAGATGATATAGACGAAATTAAACTTATATATTATTATAAAGCTGAAAACGAACCCGGTACGCCGAGTATAAAAAAAGCTCGTGCTTTACCGACGTGGCGTATCAAAAGCGTTTCAGGAAAATTTTATTATGTGTATGCGTTATATTGATAATTAATACTGAATTGCATAAGAAATTGCAGTATCAATTTTCACTTTAAATTTTTATAATACAAGTTTACGTTAAGTTATTTTAAAACTAATAATAGAGAAGTGCAAAACAAAATACAACATATAGACTTTAAATTTAATTTTTGTCTATATATTGTGTTTAAAGGTAAAATAAGTACTCTGAAAGTTGCTTGATTACTTGTGTTTAAGATTTTGCACATGTCTAAAGTTAATAAGTATAAGGAGGATATTATGAAATTTATAAAAAAATTTTTAAGTTTATCGCTTTTAATTCCTATGTGTATGCTGAATTTTGTACCGTCTTTTGCGGCAAATTCCGGCGAATCTTCATTTCCTGAAAAATTTTTGAAATTTTCAAACATTGTTACGGAAAGGACATCTAAAGTGAATAAAACTTCCGAAACTTTGCAAAATGAGCAAAAAAATACGGCATCGCAAGCTATGTACGATTTTGCCGTAAAATCTCTGCAAAAAGAATACAAAAATGAAAACACGCTGCTTTCACCGCTTTCGATAATAAGCGCTCTCGGCATGACCTGCAACGGTGCAAAAGGTGAAACTTTATCCCAAATGGAAAAAACTTTGGGATTTAAAACCGACGAACTCAACAAATATATCAGTGCATACAAAAACAGCGACAAAGAAGATTTGCCGAAAGTATTTTCCGCAAATTCCGTGTGGGTAAACAAAAATACAGATTTTAAATCAAAAAAAGAATTTGAGGACAAAATAAAAAAATACTATAAAGGTGAAATAGAAACCCTCGCTTTCAACAACACGGCAAAAAACAAAATAAATAAATGGGTGGATAAAAATACTTCCGGCATGATAAAAGAAATTATAAACGACATTTCCCCCGATGCAATCATGTATCTGATTAATGCACTTTCCTTCGACGCCAAATGGGAAAGCGAATACGAAAAATCGGACGTAAGAAAAGATAAATTCACGGAAGAAACCGGCAAAAAAATTGACGTCGACATGATGCATTCCGATGAAAGCTATTACATTTCAGGAAAAAATGAAACCGGAGCTATAAAATACTACAAAGGCGGACAATATGCATTTGTAACCTTACTTCCCAAAAAAGCCGGCATTAAAAACTATCTTGATACATTAAACGGCAAATATTTAAGCGATTTGATTAAAAATGCGGAAAATACCGATGTAATACTTGCACTGCCTAAATTTAAAGCCGAATACGGCACGGAACTCGGTGCAACTCTTAAAAGTATGGGCATGAAAAACGCATTTGATAAAGATCTGGCGGATTTTCACAATATGGGTACTTGGAAAGAAGGCAATGTGCTTATAAGCAAAGTCCTGCACAAAACTTTTATAGAAGTGTCGGAGCAAGGGACCAAAGCCGCCGCCGCAACTGCGGTTATAATGGAAAAATGCACTGCAATGCCAATTTTTAAGGAACCTAAAGAAGTAATTTTGGACAGACCCTTTGTGTATATGATAGTGGATATGCAAAATCAAATTCCGCTCTTTATAGGTACGGAAATGACCGTGAAATAACGGAGGAATTTATGGAATACACGATTATAGGTGAAAAAGATTTTAAAACGACCGACTGGTCGGGCGGGAAAACCGAGCAATTCTTTATTTATCCCGAAAAATCCGAACTGAATAAAAGAGATTTTATATTTCGCATATCTTCAGCAACATTTACTTCAACGGAATCAATTTTCAGTGATTTTACGGGATATCAAAGATATATACTGCCTTTAAGAGGAGAACTGTATTTAAATCACTGCTTAAACGACGATACTTTAATGCAAGACCGCAAAACGAATGAATCGCCGCTATATGAACGCCTGCTAAAAAAATACGAAATCGAATATTTTTCAGGTGCATGGCGTACCTATTCAAAAAATTCGCCCGACTTAAGGGATTTCAATTTAATTGTAAAAAATAACATACAATGTAACTTAAGAGTGTTGTATAACGCCGAAGATACCTATATCCCGAAAAAAAACGGACTTTTATGCATATTTTCACTTTCTCCTTACGATTTAACAGTAAATTTCAACAAAGACAAACGCATAGAAATTGAAGAAAATCGCCTCATGGTAATAAAAGAAAACAACACCGACTACGCTTTTAACATACACGCAAACCTTGAACCGGTAATAGTATGTGAAGTTAACGTATAAAAATTTTTAATAAAACCGTCTGATTTCAACAAAATAAAACTGTTGAAATCAGACGGTTTATTATTTTTATAATTTATACTGAATTGCATAATAAATTGTAGTATCAATTTTCAGTTTAAATTTTTGTAATACAAGTTTATATTAAATTTCGATTAGATATAATACTACATTTTTTAAAGCTAATCAGTGTTAATAAATATTTTAATACGTCGGGATTTATATCTCCGTGTTTAACCGATTTTAAAAAAATTTATTTTAGAGAATCGGACTTTCCGATTATTTCAGCCGTAAAACCTTTTTGTCCTTCATCAAAAGTACTTTATCAAACAAAAGTTTAAAGATATACTCAAATTTTTCACTTGATAAACCTTTTTACGGAAACATTCTAAAACTGTTATTTCAGAGTCAATATCCATAGCTATGCACATTTGAATTTCCACATTGTTTTTAATTATATCCTCTTTACAACTTGAAAAACTCGGTATTACAAATAAATTTTCCGTGTCGAACTCGGTTTCAACTGAAATGTACGGTGATATAACTTCACTAAAATCTCTTTCTAAAATCATGGCTGAAATTATCGTGTTATATTTTTGAAATATAAAGCATCTTTACATTTTTTGTATTCTTTCGTTGAAGAATACTTCTATATCCTGCATGGCTTTTTCTTCGTCCGTTCCATCGGTAATTACAGTTATTTCATCGCCATACCCTGCGGCAATCGCCATCACACCTATTACGGATTTGGCATTTACCGTTTTATTACCTTTTCTTAATGTGATTTCACATATGAATCGATTGCATTCCTGTACAAATATAACTGCCGGTCTGACATCCAGCCCCACTTTATTTTGTATGGTAAAATTTTTACTTATCATGTTTTCCCCGTCCATTTTCAAATTGATTTTGTAAATACCGTATTTTCTCAAAATAGCTAAAACTATAAATTTTTAAACTTTTCGTAAAAAATAAAATTAAAGTTTCTCATGAAACGATTTTTTAAATATTTTTTTCTTTTTTTATATTGTCCGCTATTATCTCAAGTTTTTTAAGTCTATGGCTTACGGCGGATTTACCTATCGGGGGATTAAACATTTCCCCAAGTTCTTTAAGTGTAGCTATATTGTTTTTAAGCCTCAAAATTGCCGTGAGTTTGAGTTCTTCAGTGAGGTCATCCAAACCCACCGTATCTTGAATATATTTTATAGCCTCAATTTGCCTTGTGGCGGAATCCACAACTCTTCCTATATTTGCATTTTCACAATTTACTATACGATTTATACGGTTACGCACCTGTTTATTGACTTTTACACTTTCTATCAGAAGGGACGATGTGAAATCTCCCATTAAAGTAAGTATATCGGATATGCCGTCACTTTCCTTGATATATACGATGTATTTATTTTGGCGTTTCAATACTCTGCATTTTATATCAAATTGATTTAAAAAATTTTTAAATTGATTACAAAATTCAGCATCGTGCAATATAAATTCCATATGGTAAGATTTTTTAGGATCGGATATTGATCCGGCGCCTAAAAACAAACCGCGTATATAGGCTTTGGAATTTTTTGCGGAGTTTTTTATATCATCCGGAATATCATTTTGTAAAACAAAATAATTCCCGTCGAACTTAAGTATTCCACACCTTTCCAGTATAAATACGGAGCGTTTTTCGTTTTTTAACTTGCATACGTAAAAAACTTTGTTCAGGTTTCCTACGGTCTTTGTTGAAACTTCACTTTCGGATAGAAAAACAGTTTTCAAAAATTGTCTGAATCTACTTATTACGGCAAGGTTTTCACTTGTAAAAACAAAACTTGCGTGCGCTTTTGCGTTTATTTTTATCGCTCCTCCGGAACGGAGCATTCCGGAAACTTCGCTTATCTTTTCTTCGCGAGCTGTCGATTTGATACGTGTTAAATTGTTTTTAACTTCGGATGAAAAAGACATCTCAAAAATTCGCCTCTATTCGCTTAATCGCACAATTAAGTATGGACGCCTCATCACGATGTTCTATTATTTTGAGCGCTTTTAAGTACGGCACGAACATCGCCTCCGAAAACCCTTCTTCCTTTTGAGGATACGGTTCTTTATTCAACGCATTCATCAAAAACCAATGTACCGTCTTGTGTACAAAGTCCCCGTTGTTTCTCGCATCTTTAAAAGTATAGTTTATTTCACCCAAATACGCTATTATCTCGCCTTTTATACCGCTCTCCTCTTCAACTTCACGAATAGCGGTGACATCTCTACTCTCACCGTCTTCTATACGACCTTTGGGCAAAACGAATTTCCCGTTGAATTTTTTAAGCAACAATATGGATTTTTTATATAAAACTACTCCTCCGGCGCTGATATCTCTTCTGAACAAGCCGGACTCTCCTTTCCGTTTATAATAAATTAAAAACATAATCAAATTCATTATATCATACATATAAAATAAAACGGTAAAAAATAAGGCTTTATACAAAAAACTCTCAATCCTCATGTTCTTACACAATTTTAATTTATTTAACGTCGTATTTTTCAGCCGAATTAAGGATGATTTCCTTTACAGGAGTTGAAAAATCATCTCTTACAAAAATATAAATATCGTCTATTGCGCGATTTAATGCGGTGTACACTATATCCGCCGAACTTAAAAATTCATGTATGTTTTCAGGTTCACCTTTTTCATTAAATCCTGAATTTAAACTTTCAATTCCGCAAAACAACAAAATTTTAAACTCCAAATTGTTGATATTGAATATATTTGACAACGTAACTCCGATTTTATTTGTGAGATTGCTCATGTTGTTACCGCTTAAAATAAAAGGTACGTTTTTCTTTTCGAGTGCCGATTTCATTATGGACTGATAAAAAACAATGCCGTTTCGATTGCGTTTTTTATGAAACGGGTACAACACGCATATATCGGAATACGAACAACCCTCATCGTGAAAGGCTAAGGCTTTATCCGCAACCTTATCCGCAACATCCTCGATATCCTTACAGTTTATAACACTCACTAATCCCGCCGTGCGCCTTTTACTGAATGAATGTCTGATATAGTCCGTAAGTTCGGTATTAAAACTTTTTTCCGAAACCGTGCGCAAATTATCGGTAAAATAATTCATGAACAAATTTATGTTTACGCTTTGTCTGTAATTTGTCCGAAGTTCTCTAATATCGTCAAAATCCAGTGCGTCAACATAATTCCACAAAGATTTTTCAGAATTCTTAATTTCTTTCGCCTTATCCTGCGACACTTGAAAAAAACTCTTACGTTTCGGTACTAAATTCAGCAAAAAAGCAATTTCCGCATCCGAAAAATTTTCAGCCTCATCCAAAAAAATACCTCGTGCCAGCTTTTTTTTCTTATATATAGCCTCCACTTGATTAAAAACCCGCTTAAAATCATTTTCAAATGACTTCCCGCCGACATTTATCTTGATATTGTAAGGGGAGGCGAGATTCATCACGAATTTATGAAAATTTATTATTTTAAGATTGTCGACTTTTTCAGCTTTAAGTTCAAGCAATTTGTAAAAATCATACAATGGCTGTTTATTAAACGTTATCAACATAAAATTGTCTTTGGGAAACATCTTGGCGACTTTTACCGCACGTGAAAACAAAATCGTGGTTTTACCTGAACCTGAAGAACCTGTAATAAGGCTTAAACCATATTTTATCGAATTTATGTTCTTAATTTCAGACGATTCCATAAACATTGCACGATATTCGGTATCGTCTTTTTCAAAATAATAATCTTTAATGTCGGTGCGTGAATTGCGTCTGTCCGTCTTTTTTTTCACTATATAATACTCTTTTGAGATAAAATATCTGAGAGCATCGAGTTTATCCGCATCGTTTTCCGTTAAAAATTCAGAAATATCAATTTCTTTATTTATAAGTTTTTCAAATATCACAGCGTCTACTATATTGCTCTTAAGTTTACTTTCGCCAAAATCTTCCAAATTAAGGTACGGCATCATATAGGTATATTTTATTTTTACATCGTGCTTTTTTGCAAATTGATTCCAACGTTTGCTTTCTTCATGCATAATTTCAATGATTTCATCTTTTAAAATCGAAAAAATCTCAGCATTTGTGTCCATAAACCGAAACACGCCCACCATGTTTTTTTCAAAATATATTAAATCCGCAAACATAGAGCGTTCCGGTACTACTTTTAAAATACCGTACCCGTTAAGAGAAGAGCGCATATAGTGATAAAAATCATTCTCTCCGGCTTTCATCTTAAGCGAGCCTACATTCGAAACGGAACCAAACCCGAACAGTTTCACACGATCACTCTCTTTTCATAAAAGTTCTATTAATCCATATTAAAAATTAATTTGTATTTTTAATTTTATATAGCGGAAAATAAATCTTATAATAACAAATTGTTTATAAAATCATCATAAATATATTTTTTTAAAGTAAAACCGATACTGAAATTTAACACTGAAAATCGATAGAAAAATCATTAATGTTATAACGCTTTAGTGGGACTTTCTACACTTATTTCATTCAAAACGACGCACGAAGTGTTCAATGTAATAAATTAAATTATATTTCTATTAGATAATAGTATAAAATAAAAAACAATACTTGAAATTATCATATAAACCGTTACAATTTGTAAAACTTCCAAATTTTTTTATAAATTTTCATTTTTAAGTTTTATCAACTTATCCAGTTCGTCTTTAAATGACTCTATATCCACAAATTCCTTATAAACGGACGCAAAACGCACGTATGCCACATCGTCCTTATACATCAATCGTTTCATCACCATTTCACCTATCTCGCGGCTGCTTATCTCTTTAAGTCGTTTACTTATAATTTCAAGCTCTATACTGTCCGCAATCTCTTTTATTTCTTCAAGCGAAACGGGGCGTTTCTCACATGAACGCATCAAACCGTTTATTATTTTTTCCTTGTCGAAATACTGCCTGCTGTTATCTTTTTTTATTACCGCAAATGCCGTTTTTTCCACCTGTTCATACGTATTAAAACGCAGCTTGCACCTTTCACACTCACGACGACGCTTTATGGTATCCTTTCCGTTAGGATCTACACCCGGTCTGGAATCTATTACCCTGCTGTCTTTAAAACCGCAGTACGGACACTTCATATACTCCCCTCCGACTTTTTGAAATATATCTATAATCCTCTTAATTATAACATTTACATATTATATCGGCAAATTTTCATACAATGAATACGTACATTACATTCCGAAATGTCAATACATAAGTTGCGTTTTTTTAATAAAACCTCTAAAAACTCCATTTTCAAAAAATAAAATATTAATTTTACAATCTGTCGATTTTTAAAGATACCCTACGTAACCGGTTATACTGATTTACTTTTAAAAATGTAGTATGCAATTTTAAGCGGAATTTATCATAAAGTTGTATTACAAAAAATTCAGTTAAATTTAATAATTTCTTATGCAACTTGGCAT
>CAMYCP010000033.1 GCA_947254385.1 uncultured Filifactor sp.
TATATCATTATTATACTACATTTCTTAACGCTTTTAAACATCAATATAAAAACTGCTGTATTTCAAAAATGTTGAAATACAGCAGTTTTTTAATAAGGCATATCCGATGCGGTTTCATGCAGGAGTGAAAATTTAGGTTCTTCATTATCTTTCTGCATGACTTTTTCAGCGGTCGCAAGCATGAGTTTTATCCGGTTGAGTTGGTTTACTCCGCTTGCTCCCGGGTCGTAATCTATTGCTACTATGTTGGCGTCGGGATAAAGCGTTCTGATACGTTTTATAGCGCCTCTGCCCGTTATGTGGTTAGGCAGGCACGCAAAAGGCTGCGTACATATTATGTTGTTTACTCCGCTTGAGATTAGTTCTATCATTTCAGCAGTCAAAAGCCAACCTTCTCCCGCTTGATTTCCTCGCGAAACTACATTGTCCGAGAGTAACGCCATGTCCTGTATTCTTTCGGGCGGTTTAAAACGTTTGCTTTTTTTAAGCGCCTCTTTCATGGGTTTACGGTACATTTCTATCAATTTTATGGCGATGATAGCATTAAATTTGGTTTTGCCGCTCATTTTAAACTGAGTGTATTTGTAATCCTGATTGTAGAGACTGTATAAAAAGAAGTTCATAAGTTCGGGCATTATTACCTGTGCGCCTTCTTTTTCAAGTTCATCCACCAAACGATTGTTCGCGGTCGGATGAAATTTTACGAGGATTTCTCCGACTATTCCGACTTTCGGTTTTTTTATATCAAGTATGGGTATTTCATCAAAATCCTTTACGATATTTTCCACATTGCGTTTAAATTCGATGAGGTTGCCGTCGTATACATTTTTTTTGCATAAGGGTATCCACGAGTTATAAAGTTTTTGGGATGCGCCTTTTTCTTTTTCATAGGCTCTTACGGTATAGAGTACGTTCATAAAGAGATCGCCGTACAACATTCCGATGATTATGCGGTTTAAACTTTTCAGGCTCAAATGAAATCCGGGGTTACTTTCAAATCCCGAGGCACTTAAAGATATTACCGGTACATCGGAAAAGCCCGAGTCGTGCAACGCTTTTCGTAAAAATGCAATGTAGTTTGTCGCACGGCACGCTCCCCCCGTCTGGCTGATTATGAGTGAGGTATGTTTCGGGTCATATTTTCCGCTTTTTAAGGCGCTTATCATCTGTCCGATTACAAGTATGCTCGGAAAACACGCATCGTTATTTACGTATTTCAAGCCTTCTTCCACGGCGTTCGGGTCGTTTTCCGGCAACACTTCGATTTTATAGCCGTCCGGTTTCAATGCGTCCTCTATAAACTGAAAATGTATGGGCGACATTTGCGGACAGAGTATGGTGTCGGTTTTTTTTCTTTCAACGGTAAAGGGCGGAGTAACGTATGATAATTCGGTTTCGGTTTTTATTTCATCTTTTTTAAGGCGTTCTTCTATTCCGGCTTTAAGCGATCTTATTCTGATTCTGACCGCTCCCATGTTGCTGCCTTCGTCAATTTTTAGGAGGGTGTAAAGTTTATTATGCTTAGAAAGGATTTCCTGTACCTGATCGGATGTGACCGCATCCAGTCCGCACCCGAATGAGGTTATCTGTACCAAATCGAGGTTGGGATTTTCTGCGACAAATTCAGCGGCGCGATATAGCCTGCTATGGTACATCCACTGATCGACTACCCTCAGTTTTTCTTTTTTCTCTGCAAGGTGTGCCACGCTGTCTTCCGTCAATACCGCAAAGCCTTCATCGGTCAATATTTCTTCCAGAGCGTGATTTATCTCGGGATCTATGTGATAGGGTCTGCCCGCAAGCACTATCCCGCGTTTTCCTGTCTGTTCAAGATATTTTACAGTTTCTTCACCTTTTTTGCGTATGTCGGCTTTAAATGCGGCAAGTTCGTGAAGTCCCGCTTTTACTGCAGAATGTATTTCCTCTTCACTTACATTTAAATCCCAAAGGCTATAGTATAGCGCCGTTTCTATGCTTTTTGCGGAATCCAAATTTACAAACGGATTTCTATAGCGGATTTTCTCAATGTTTTCCAAATTGTTTTTTATTACTTCGGGGTATGAATTTACTACAGGGCAATTGTAATGGTTGCCCGCATCTTTAAATTCACTTTGTTCATAGTTTACGGCGGGGTAGAATATGAATTTTATTTTGGATTTTATGAGGTGATTTATATGCCCATGGGTGAGTTTTGCAGGGTAGCACGCCGCCTCAGAAGGTATGGAATCTATCCCCTCTTCATATATCGCCTTGCTTGACTTGGGAGAAAGTACGACTTTGAAACCGAGTTTTGTAAATATGGTAAACCACAACGGATAATTTTCGTACATATTTAAAACTCTCGGAATCCCGACTTCTCCTCTCGGTGCGTTTTCAAGCGGTTTATATGAAAACAGTTTATGATATTTGTATTTAAACAGATTTATCGTTTTTTCACGTTTTATTTCCTTTCCGGCGCCCCTTTCGCATCTGTTGCCGGTTATATATTCCCTGCCGTCACCGAAATCGGTCACGGTAAGCATACAGTTGTTCGTGCATAGCCCGCAACGACGAAACGTGCCGACAGGTTTAAATTTTGTGAGTTCACTATAATCTATAATGGATGATTTTTGGGTTTTAGAGCGTTTTTTCGCTATCAACGCCGCACCGAATGCCCCCATTATTCCCGCTATGTCGGGACGCACGGCATCTATTCCGGTTTCTTTTTCAAATGCGCGAAGTACCGCCTCGTTGTAAAACGTTCCGCCTTGAGTTACTATATGTGACCCTAAACTTTCTGTGTTTCTGAGTTTTATTACTTTGTACAAGGCATTTTTTATTACCGAACAGGCAAGCCCTGCGGATATGTCGCTTATTTGTGCGCCCTCTTTTTGGCATTGTTTTACCATGGAGTTCATGAAGACAGTGCAGCGACTGCCCAAATCCACCGGTTTTTTCGAAGTAAGGGCTTTTTTTGCAAAGTCTTTCACATCCATGTTCAAAGACTTGGCGAACGTTTCTATAAATGAACCGCACCCCGAAGAACACGCTTCGTTTAAAAGTATACTGTCTATCACGCCGTCTTTTATGCTGATGGCCTTCATGTCCTGCCCGCCGATATCTATTATAAAATCGGCATCCGGTTCAAAGTATGCGGCGGCGGTGTAGTGCGCCACGGTTTCAACTTCGCTCGTGTCGAGATTAAACGCCGCACGTATGAGTTTTTCTCCGTATCCTGTAGAGGCGGCGTAAGCTATATATGCATTTTCGGGTATTTTTTTTAATATATCGGATATCATTTCAGCGCAAAGCGTAAGCGGATCGCCTTCGTTATTTTTGTAATCGGAATATACAAGTTCGCCTAAATCGTTTATGACCGCACATTTGGAAGTTGTGGAGCCGGCATCTATACCAAGATACAATGCGCCGTGTTGTGTTTTTAAATTTGCTTTTTTTACTTTCGCTTTTTCGTGTCGTTTTCTAAAATCCGAAAGTTCGGTTTCATCTTTAAATAGAGGCTCCAGTATTCGTGAGTTGATTGTACCGCCTATTGTGACATTTTTTAAGGAAAATATCAGACCGTCCGCAGTAAACTTTTTATCCGGCGTTTTTTCGGATAAGTACGCCGCTCCGATGGCGACGAAAAGCTCCGGATTTTCCGGAAATATTACATCCTCGGCTTTAAGTTTAAGCGTGTCTATAAAGCGGTTTCTAAGCTCCGACAAAAAATAGAGCGGCCCGCCCAAAAATGCGATTTTGCCTCTTATCGGTTTACCGCACGCCAAAGAACCCACCGTCTGGTTTACCACCGCTTGAAAAACGGAGGCGGCAATGTCTTCTTTGCGCGCCCCCTCGTTTATTAAAGGTTGTATGTCTGTTTTGGCAAAAACTCCGCAGCGTGAGGCTATCGGATAGATTATTTTATAGTTTTTTGCAAGTTCGTTCAAGCCTGACGCATCCGTTTTAAGGAGAGTCGCCATTTGGTCGATAAATGCGCCCGTACCTCCGGCACAACTGCCGTTCATTCTCTGTTCGAGCGTTTTACCGAAATACGTTATCTTGGCATCTTCTCCGCCGAGTTCTATAGCGACGTCCGTTTGAGGAATTTTTACTTCAACCGTTTTCGTGCAGGCTATAACTTCCTGTACGAAAGGAATTCCTACTTCTTCAGCTATTCCCATTGCGCCGGAGCCGGTTATTGCACAGGTGAAGGGAGTATTTAAAAGTTTTTCCCTGCTGTTTTCAATAAGAGTTATGAGTGCGCTTTTAACATCGGAAAAATGACGTCGGTAATCTTTGTATATCAATGAGTCGTTTGCATCATACACGGCTATTTTTACCGTTGTGGAACCCACGTCTATTCCTACTCTTAAAAATTTCATAAAAACCCTCTTTTGTGTAAATTTTTACTCGAAACGCATCAAATAATTTTATTTTGTCTGGACAAAATAAAAATTCGATACGAAAAAATTTTATTTATATTTGCGCTTAGTTACAAAACTTATCGTATCTTAGTAATTTACCCGCAAAAAAAAATATTATTCAAATATGGATTTTAGTGTAAATTTGGCAAATTTAAGTTTATTTTTGATATAATTGTATAAGAGGTGATTTTGTGGAACAAATTGCTTTAATTTCCGATTTACACGCTAATTTGCCGGCGGTTGAGGCGGTATTCGACGATATTTTTAAAAGAGATATAAAACGCATTTTCTGTCTCGGCGATTTTGTCGGCAAGGGAGCAAAACCCGATGAAGTAATAACTCTCTGCCGTAAATACTGCGAATTGTCCGTGTATGGCAACTGGGACGATTTTCTCCTGCGTTCGGGTAAACATGAAAACCCTATACAATGGTACATCGACCGCATCTCGGAAAAAAATGTCAAATATCTGGAAAGTTTGCCGAGAGTAATTGAGTTTTATTTAAGTTCTAAAACCGTACGCCTGTTTCATGCCCATCCGTTCGACGTATACAGACGTTTATACGATACAAGCGATAAAAAAAGAGTCGAAGAAATGTTTGAATACGATATTTGTGACTTAGAGTTTAAATACGATAAAAAATCCGATATCGTGGGCTATGGTGATATTCACCACGCTTTCATACGCTTTGAAGACGACAGGCTGTTTTTTAACACGGGAAGTGTAGGCAATCCTTTGGACGGTTTGAGCGCATCTTATGTTATACTCGAAGGAGAGTACGGCTTAAAAGAAACTGCACCATATTCCGCTAAGATTGTGCGTGTACCGTACGACATAAAAAAAGCCGTATCCGACATCAAAAACAGCGATATGCCTCAAAAAGAACGCTATATAAAGGAGATTGAAACAGGTAAATTTTTCGGACGCATTATGGGCAGGCTTTAAAGCGGATAATTTTGAATTAATCATGGCAAAATTTACGTTTGTATGAATTTTTTCATTCATATTTGTATAAATAATATATTGAAGAGGAGAACTCTATGCAACAGGACGAAAAAACACTTTTTGACAAACAGACAGTATTCAGTACGGTATTTTGTTTTTTTCTGCTAATAATCCCGTTTTTTGCGGGCAAAAACAGATATTCGCCAAATCCCGCCATGATTCCGATTTTTTTGATGTGGTTTCCGTGCCAGTATCTGCTATTTTATCAGAGTAAAAACCTGTCCGATAAACTTGCGGGAATAAGGTACTTGAAAGGGGCGAAATTTGCAAAAATGCTTTTTGCCTGCCCGTCACTTGCCGTATCGGCAATAAGTTTTTTGTGGGTGTTTTACACGATGCAAAAACTCAGCCTCACGCAAAACAAGCAGTTTATAATGCTGTTTCCGGAAATAAACGTAACTTTGCTTACGGTGCTGGCGGTATTGTTTTTGTATATGGAGCTTAACGGCGCTTATCCCAAAATAGACAAAAAAAACGGTCGCATGAGCATAATGACCAAAACTTCACGTATGATTCCGTGGGGATTTGAAATTTTAAACGACTGGACGGGCTTTTACGATGAAGGACTGATTTTCGGCTTTGAAACCATACCTTTCAGCTCCATAAAAAACGTAACCTTAAAAGACGGTTGCGTCTTCATTCAGGGCAAAAACCGTACAACCGAATATCAGGTTCACCTTCTCGGCAAGAGGAGCAATAAAAAAATGCTGGATTTTTTTAAAAAAAATAAACTCAGAGGCAACAAACTGTATAAACTGAGCGGCAAATAATTTTATATTAAAACGGAGGATATTATGGATTATAAAGCACGCTATGATTTATGGCTTAAAGACCCCGCCATAGATGAAGATTTTAAAACGGAAATTAAAAATATCAAAGATGAAGAAGAACTTAAAGACAGATTTTATCAGGATTTATCTTTCGGCACGGCGGGACTTAGAGGTAAGATAGGCGCAGGTTCAAACCGCATGAATAAGTACGTAGTTGCACGCGCAACTTACGCATTCGCAAAGGTAATAGCATCTTTCGGAGAAAGTTACAAAAAAAGAGGTGTCGTCATCGCCCACGACTGCAGAATAAAATCGGACGAATTTGCGGAAATTTGTGCCAAGGTACTTGCGGCATCGGGAGTAAAAGCGTATCTTTACCCGGCGCTCAGAAGTACCCCGCAACTTTCTTTCAGTGTGAGATATCTTAAAGCCGCCGGCGGAATAAATATCACCGCAAGCCACAATCCCAAAGAATACAACGGCTATAAAGTTTACTTTGAAGAAGGTTCGCAAATTAAAGACGACATTGCAAATTTGATACTCGAAGAAATCGACAAGGTGTCGACATTTGGAGAAATTCCGATGCTTTCCGACGAAGAAGCACAGAAGAGCGATTTAATTGAAATTTTAGGACCCGACATAGACGATGAATATATAAAAAATGTGGAAAGTCTTGCACTTAACGAAGATATAGATAAAAATATCTCCATAGTCTACACTCCTCTAAACGGTGCGGGCAACGTACCCGTGCGCCGTGTCCTTAAAGACAGAGGTTTTTACAATGTGCATGTGGTAAAAGAACAGGAAGATCCGGACGGAACTTTCCCGACCGTAGAATACCCGAACCCTGAAGATTTACGTGCATTTGAATACAGTTTAAATCTTGCAGAAAAAGTAAACGCCGACATAATTATCGCAACCGACCCTGATAGCGACCGCCTGGCGGTTATGAGCAAGGACGGGAAAGAATACTTCGCTTTTACCGGAAACCAAACCGGAGCCATTTTAATCGAATACATCCTGTCTCAGAAAAAAAGCAGAAACGAACTTCCGAAAAACGGTACAATTGTAAAATCCATAGTTACGGGAGAAATTGGCAAGACAATAGCCGCAAGCTACGGAGTTGAAACCATAGATGTATTGACCGGTTTTAAAAACATCTGCGCCGTAAACAACGAATACGACAAAACAGGTGAAAAGACGGTACTGTTCGGATATGAAGAAAGCATCGGCTACAACGCCGGCAATTTCGTAAGGGATAAAGATGCCGTATCTTCCGCCATGCTCCTTGCGGAAGCCGCAGGCTATTACAAAAAGCAAGGACTCACTTTAAAAGATGCGTTGTTCAATCTGTTTAAAAAGCACGGCTATTTTTGGGAAGACACCGTGTCCATAGTGCTTGAAGGAATAGAGGGCAAAGAAAGAATATCACGCATGATGAAGGAATACAGAAACGAGTATGTAAAAACTTTGGCGGGAGAAAAATTAAGTAAAATCATAGATTACAAAACCTCAACGGAAACGGATTTTAAAAGCAAAGATACAAAAAATATATCCATAGAAAAAACCGATGCCGTAAAATATATATTTGAAGATAATTCATGGTACGCACTGCGTCCTTCCGGCACGGAACCAAAAATCAAAATTTATTTTTCAGCCGTCGACAAAGATTACAAAAGCGTTCAGGTAAAACTTAAAGCAATGAAAGATGTAGTAATAACCGCAATTAAAAAAATAGAATAACGGCGGAGGTAAAATTTGAACATATTGAGGGAAAAATCAAGAGAAGTTTTTCAATCGGTTTTTCCGATAGTTGTGATTGTAATTTTATTGCATTTATTTGTAACCCCCGTAGAAAACTTTGCAATATTTCGCTTTTTGATGGGAGCAGTGTTTGTATATGCGGGGCTTACAATATTTTTAACCGGCGTGGATATGGCAATCACCCCGATAGGATCGTCTCTAAGTCGGGCGTTGGCTAAAAGTAACAAGGCGTGGGTACTTCTTTCGATAAGTTTTTTAACCGGATTTTTTGTAGCCGTGGCTGAACCCGATCTTGTGATTTTAGCAGATCAGGTTTCAAGTTTAACGGCGGGAGCTTTAAGCAAAACATCTCTAATCATATCCGTATCGCTCGGATTTTCTCTTATGATCTCCTTGGGACTTTTAAGAATTGTATATTCATTTTCCATTAAAAAATTTATATTTATAACCTACCTTGTAATTTTTGTACTTACAATTTTAAATCCTCCGGAATTTATAGGAGTTGCGTTCGATGCGTCGGGATCCGCTACGGGGGCGCTCACCGTACCTTTTGTAATGGCGCTCGCCTTCGGGATAGCAAGCGTACAGAAAAACGGACTTTCAGCGGAAGAAAACAGTTTCGGACTGGTAAACCTTGCATCGGCAGGCGCTATAATCAGCGTACTTTTGATGAACATGATATCTCCCTCTGAAATTTCATCAGAACAAATAAATTTTTCACCAAATGAAATTACGGGGTTGGTTTTGCCGTTTTTAAAAATTATTCCCAAAAATTTTATAGAATCTTTTATATCGCTCTTACCTATATTTTTGATATTTATAATCTTCAACAAACTTTCATTCAATATGCATAAGAACGCTTACCGTTCGGTCATATTCGGCCTCGTTTACACTCTTATCGGGCTTACACTGTTTTTAGCCGGAGTAAACGGAGGTTTTGCCGAAATTGGAGAATTGTTAGGTTCAGCCATCGCATCCAAAAACAATTTTGTCCTAACATTATCCATAGGATTTGTTTTAGGAGTAGTAACCGTACTTGCAGAACCTGCCGTACACGTGCTTACCGAACAGATAGAAAATATCACGGCGGGAACCGTCAAGCGTTCATATGTAATGGTCGCTTTATGTTTGGGAGTGGGAATGTTCATATCGCTTTCAATTCTGATGATACTTCGTTCCGAATTTAAACTTCAATATTTTCTGTTTGCAGGATATGCGGCGGCGCTGTTTTTGATGCGTTTTGTATCCATGACTTTTGTCGGTATGGCGTTCGATTCGGGAGCTGTCGCCTCCGGGCCGATGACCGTAACATTCATATCGGCTTTTACCACGGGAGTTTCTTCAATAAATCCCTCAGCCGACTCTTTGTCGGGATTCGGAGTAATAGCTATGGTAGCCCTTGCCCCGTTGATTACGATGCAGCTTTTAGGTCTGATATACACTCTAAACGCAAAAAAAAGAAAGGAGAAAGCATGACTATACAAGCACCTTATCTTTTGCTCAGTGTGATAGTAAACCCAAGCGACGGCAAAAAAACGCTGAATATATTAAGAAACCTTGATGTTTCCGGCGCAACGATAATTCCGGCACGAGGAAAAGTCGACGGCAAATGGCTCAAGTTTTTTGAACTCGACGATGCCGCAAAAGAGATTTACTGGACGGTCATACTTAAAAAAAGAGGAGACGAACTTATAAAAGCACTCGGTGAAAGATTGCATTTTGATAAGCCTTACAGAGGTATAGCTTTCACGATACCCGTGTTTGAAATACTGGGAAACCGTAAAAAAGACGTATCCGAAAGTGAAGAAAGGGATGATAAATATATGTACCGTTGTATAATCGTGATAACCGAAAAAGGTTTGGGCGATGAAATAATCGACGAGGCGAAAATAGCAGGCGCAAACGGAGCGACAATCATAAATGCAAGGGGTTCGGCGATGGAAGAACAGATAAAATTTTTCGGTCTGGAGATAAATCCCGAAAAAGAAGTAATCATGATAATATCAGAAGAAGACAAGACCGATGAAATCTCTCAAAGCATAAATAAAAAATTCAACCTTGAAAAACCCGGTCACGGTATACTTTTTACCATGCCGGTTGAAGACGTATACGGTCTTAGAACGTGAAAAGAAAATTAGCCTTAAAGTTCATTTTAA
>CAMYCP010000034.1 GCA_947254385.1 uncultured Filifactor sp.
AACCGTATATTATTTTAATGTCCGTTTGTCCGCTCACTGCGTATTTAAGATGTTTTGCAAGTTTAAGCTCTTTTTCATCGCCACATTGATTTAAAAATAATATCTGCCCCCCGACGGAAGATTTAAAAAGTCCTACCGGAGACGTTACTATATTTAAAAGGAGTGCGAAATCAAAATATAAGTCAAATTCAAAGTTTTGTTTAAAAAGTTCAAAATTAAATACATTTTCAGGCGAAAGTTTTTTATTCCATATTTTTATGGAAATTACCCCCACGGTGTGTGTCGTTTCCTTAAAAATAACCGGTTCATGTTCACGCCACGCTTTTAAGGGCTTTTTCCGGCTGCCGTCCGCCTCATAGATTACATAATCAAAATCAGATATTACTTTTGAAAACTCATCGGCTTTTAGTCCTATCGCTTTATTTTTCAGTTCATCTACATGATCGGAAATTATTGTAAGGCTGTTTTCGGTTTTTAAGTATTTTTTTATATCCGGATAAAAAATTTCATCGTTAAAAAGCTCTGTCGGCTTTTCAATTTTAGTGGAAACAGTTATTAAAACTTTACCGTCCGTTTTAAGCTTGCGCCCAAAATCCATCATAAATGTAGTTTTTCCGCCGGTTCCGGTTATTGCGACTACATCTTTTTTCTTTAAGTTTAATATTTCTTTAAGCATATTGAGACAAAGCCGCAGTTTCCTGCGGCTCCTCCATTTTTCATAATAATACTGAATTGCATAAGAAATTGCAGTATCAATTTTCACTTTAATTTTTTGTAATATAGTTTACGCCAAATTCCGATTAGATATATACTACATTTTTTAAAGCTAATCAGTATAAGTTACTGTAATCAAATTGCGGTTTTATTTTTTGAAAACTTTTTTGGGTTTGGAATAAGCGGTATCTTCCATAGGAAGTTTGGTTCTGAATATCCCGTCCATGGCGTAATAAGCGCCGGCGGCCGCCGATGCGGTGGGAATGGAGGTTATTTCTCCTATACCTTTTGCACCGAAAGCCATATCCAGAAGATGATTTTTTTCCACGTATATGGCGTTTATATCGGGAATATCGGTACTTCTTAAAAGTCCCAGTGTTCCAAATTTAGCGGTAGGTACGCAGTCTTTAAGTTTCATATCTTCGGTAAAAGCATATCCGAGGCTCATCAGTACCCCGCCTTCTATTTGTCCCTGTATGGATATCGGGTTTACTACTTTACCGGAATCGTGTGCAGCGTAAACTTTAGATACCTTGCCTTCATCGTCAAGTATTATCACGTGCGTCGCATAACCGTAAGTTATGTGAGATTTGGGATTCGGTTTATCCGATCCGAGTTTGTCCGTAGGTTCAAAATATTCGGCAAAATATTCCTTGCCTTCAAGTTTGTTTATATCCCCTCCTACAGCGTCGAGATCGGGTTTTATATCTTTACATACCATTTTTATGGCTTCGCCTGTCAAAAGCGTTTGACGAGACCCGGAGGTTGTACCGGAATCCGGTGAGTCTTCAGTATTAGGCGGCATGATAACTATATCTTTTTCTTTTATATTCAAGCCTTCACATAACATTTGTATTGCCACCGTCATAAAGCCCTGCCCTATGTCAGATGCGGCGGAATATAAAACGGCTTTTCCGTTTTTCATAATTATTTTGGCACGTCCCTTGTCGGGAAGTCCCACTCCCACTCCGCTATTTTTCATGGCACACGCTATGCCGGCATGCGTTTTGTTTTGTTCATAAACGTCTTTTACCGCCTCAAGTGTTTCTTTAAGTGCGGTGGATACGTCGGCTATCTGTCCGTTGGGAAGTACTTTACCTGGTTCTACCGCATTTCTGTAACGAATTTCCCAGGGAGATATTCCGACTTGTTCAGCGAGTAAATTTAAGCACATTTCAAACGCAAAGTTGGATTGACAAACGCCGAATCCTCTAAATGCACCTGCCGGAGGATTGTTGGTATAGTAGCCGTATCCGCGGATGTCCGTGTTTTGATAAGTGTACGGCCCTACGGAGTGAGTGCAGGCTCTTTCAAGCACCGGCCCGCAAAGTGAGGCATATGCCCCGGTATCAAAATAGATATCGGCATCCATACCGACTATTATGCCGTTTTCATCACAACCGACGGTGAAATCCGCTTCCATGGCGTGACGTTTAGGGTGAAAAGCTATGGATTCGTCTCTTGTAAGTTTCATTTTGACAATTCTGTTGAATTTCCATGCACAAAGTGCGGCAACGTGTTGTACGGATACGTCTTCTTTTCCGCCGAATCCTCCACCGATAAGTTTATTTTCCACAACTATTTTTTCAGGATCCCAGCCGAACATTATCGCCGTTTCTTTACGAGTATCGTATATACCTTGATCCGATGTGTAAATTTTTACTCCGTCTTTATACGGCATTGCAACCGCACATTCGGGTTCAAGAAAAGCGTGTTCGGTAAACGGTGTGGAGAAATGGCGAGTCACTTTGTATTTGGCGTTTTTCAGCGCAGTCTTGGCGTCTCCTCTGCTAACGTGGCGTGACTGACATAAGTTGCCGTTTGAATGTACTTTAGGTGCATCGGCTTTCATAGCCTCTTCTATATTTCTTACCGGTTCCAACACTTCATATTCTATTTTGACGAGTTTTTTAGCTTCTTCAAGAGTTTTTTCATCTTCCGCACATACGACAACTATCGCATCGCCCATGCAACGTGTGATTTCTCCCTCAGCTATCATCACGTCCCAATCCTGTTGTATGTGTCCCACTTTGTTGTTGGGTACGTCTTCGGCACGCAAAATTCCTATTACGCCCGGAAGTTTTTCAGCGTCCGTCGTGTCTATGGAAAGTATTTTGGCACGCGGATATTTTGAACGTACCGCCGATGCATACGTCATGCCTTCAAGTCTCATATCGTCAACATATTCGCCCGTGCCCAAAACCTTACATTCCGTGTCGATTTTGTGTATCGCCGCACCGACTCCGGTATTTTCTTTTTCTTCGGTTTTAATTTCCACGTCGCCTCGAAGTATGCCGGCGGTCATTTGTATGCCTTCTATGATTTTACGGTATCCCGTACAGCGACAAATATTTCCTTTAATCGCCTGTTTTATTTCTTCTTCGCTCGGATCCGAATTTTTGTCAATTAACCCCTTAGCGCTCATAACCATGCCGGGTATACAAAAACCGCACTGTACACTGCCACATTCACCGAAAGCATACACAAATGCATCTTTTTCTTTTTGAGATAAGCCTTCAACCGTCATTACGGTTTTTCCCGTCAAAGTTTTAGTTTGCGGTATGCAGGCTTTAACCGCCTTGCCGTCTACCAATACGGTGCAAGTCCCGCAGGCACCTTGTGAACAACCGTCCTTGACGCTGGTGATATTCAAATCTTCTCGCAAAAATCTTATAAGTTTTTTGTTTTCGAGACATTCAACATCTTTCCCGTTGACATTGAATACATATTTTTCTTGTTCAGACATAATTCACTCCCTTTAATCCTTAAATTTACAAACAGTTTAAAATTACAATAAAACTATGATTTATAGATGTATTTAAATAAGTCTCATCACTTTAAAAAAAGTATGTCTTTTGGAGAATAGTAAGCGGTTATTTTGTCATTTACGGCAAATTTATTTATTTGAGTGTCATTTGATAAGTCGAAAGCATACTTGGAAAGCTCTATCACTATATGTTCTGCTTTTGTGGTTTTAGCACAAAACAACACGGTTTTTTCCGCATCGTCGACGATATTTTCTATTACACAGTCAAATTCAAAATCGCCGTTTTTCTTGAACAATCTGATTTTATTTTCCGGCAGGCATATATATCCGGCATCTTCGGGTACATAATCACTTTTTAAGTTTAAATCCCATTTGGGAGCATATACTTTGCAGTTTTCTTTTTTTATTGCGCCAGCGATATTTTTTTTGCCTAAAATCGCAGCAGAAAAGACGGAACGAGGGCGTTCAAAGATTTGTTTTTTGTCTCCGATTTCAACTATCCTGCCCTCGGAAATTACCGCTATCGTATCACAAATCCTGTACGCCTCATCCTTATTGTGAGTTACCAAAACGGTAGTACCGTCGAATGTTTTTAAAAATTTTACAAGTTCAATTTCAAGTTGCCAGCGTAAATTTGTGTCAAGCGCCGAAAACGGCTCGTCCAGAAGTATACATTCGGGATTTACACTCATCATGCGGGCAAGTGCCGTTCTTTGTTGCTGCCCGCCCGAAAGTTGATAGGGATATAGATTTTTTACTTCGCTTAGGTGGAATGTTTTTAAAATTTCAGACGTGCGTTTTTCTTTTTCTTTTTTAGTGCCGTCCGAAAGGCAGCACATTATGTTTTGAAATGCCGTCATATGCGGAAATAAAGCGTAATTTTGAAACATATAGCCTACATGGCGGTCTTTAGATCTAATACAAATTTTTTTATCCGTGTCTAAAATCGTGCGTGAATTTACGGATATATACCCTTTATCCGGATTAAATATGCCTGCTACGGTTTTAAGCGTAAGGCTTTTACCGCTTCCGGAATCTCCAAGCAACCCTATTATTTCATCTTTCGCTTTAAGGTCTATATCTAAATCGAACCTGTCGAGTTTTTTTTCTATTTTCACCTTGAGCATTTAATGCCTCCTCTTTGCAGAAGTAAGCAAGTTTAGCGGGAACATGAAACAAAACGACAACACTATGGAAATTATACACCAAAAATATGCGGTTTGTCTGTTGCCGGCGGCAGTAAATGAGTATATCGCCATAGAAATGTTTTGCGTTTTGCCGGGGATATTGCCCGCTATCATTATGGTTGCGCCGAATTCTCCCAAGGCACGAGCAAAACTTAATACAACTCCTGAAATCAAACCCGGTTCGGCAATTTTGAATATTACTTTTCTGAATATCTTGCTTTCCGTAAAACCAAGCGTCCTTGCGGCGTATATATAGTCTTCGTTAACTTGATCGAACGCCCCCAGTGCGGTGCGATACATGAGGGGAAAACTCACGACGCTTGCTGAAATTACAGTTGCGGGAAAAGAAAAGAGGATTTTATATCCCGTACGTTCATATATTCCGGAAAACGGTCCGTTTCTGCCCAGAAATATCAAAAGGAAAAAACCGACTACCGTGGGAGGAAGTACCATCGGCAAGGTAAAAACACCGTCTAAAAATCCTCTAAGTTTCGGCATTCTTTTTACAAGTCTCGCCGCCGAAATTCCTGAAAAAAATGTCAATATCGTGGCTAAAACAGCTGTTTTTATTGAAATTACTATGGGCGAATAATCCATGTCAATTTACCGAAAATCCATAATTTTCATATACTTTTTTCGCCTCATCGGAGCAAAGATATTTAAAAAAGTCATCCGAGGCACTGTTTTTTTCACTGCCCCGTATCATGGAAACCGGATATACTACATTTTTGTGAGTATTTTCCGGAGCGGACGCTATAATTTCGACCTTATCTTTTTCCAAGACCGCATCGGTTTTATATACCGTACCGCAGTCAACTTCTCCACTTGCTACCCAATCCAATGTATTTCTTACATCACGGCTCATCACCATTTTCTTTTTTACATCGTCCCAATTTTTAAGGTTTGTGAATATTTCTTCGGAATATTGTCCTACAGGTACACTTGCAGGATCGGCTATTGCAATTTTTGTAACGGTGTCGTTTGCCGCATCTTCAAATCCCGTTATTTCAGCTTTGCCGTCTTTAGGCTTTATAAGTACCACTTCATTTTGTAAAAGGTCGGTTCGGGTGTCTTCTCTTATCAGACCTTTTTCTTGTAAAGCATCCATTTGTTTGGGCGATGCCGACATAAATATATCTGCGGGCGCACCCTCTTCTATCTGAGCTTGCAATGCTCCGCTACCCGCATATGACGGTTTTACGGATATGTCGGGGTTCAGTTTGCTATAATTTGTTATAATTTCATTTAACGCATCGGTAAGCGATGCCGCCGCCAAAACTATAACTTCTCCGCTAATATTTTTTGCCTGATTTTCATTTGTCGGTTCAGTTTCGGGTGTAGTGTCGGTTGTTTCTGCCGGTTGGCTCGTATTTACACAACCTGTCGTAAATAATAAAAGAGCTAAAAAAAGAAGTTTTAATTTTTTCATAAACAGCCTCCAAAAAATACAAAATATAATTTACAAAATTATTTTTTAATCTTTCTATTCTTTTCCGTTCCTGCACAGTCGTGCGCCGTACCTAAGAGTATGTCAAGTGCGTGAGGTAATATCTCAATTATATTTTCAAGGCTTTCACGCACGGCTTTAGGGGAGCCCGGAAGATTTATTATAAGTGTTTTTTTTCTAATTCCGGATATTGCACGTGAAAGCGCCGATTTTTCCGTGATATTTATTCCTTTCATGTGCATGAGTACGGTCAAACCGATTGTTTCTTTTTCAATTACCGCACGTGTAGCCTCGGGAGTGTTGTCACGCTTTGAAAATCCCGTCCCGCCCATTGTAAAGATTATATCCGCAATATTTTCATCGCATATTTTAGAGAGGAGATTTTCAATCTTGTCTTTATCATCCGGGAGTAAGGCTTTCCCCACAATTTCAAATTTACTTAAATATAATGTCTTAACCGCCTCATCCGCGCTTAAATCTTTCGCATTTTCATAATATCCGCTGTCGGATAAGGTTATCAGATATGTTCTATACATATACCGTCCCCCGGTTTTATCGTACCCGATGACAAAACTTTCAAAAATATTCCCTCGGTCGGCATTATGCAGTTACCTACAAGTCTTCTGATTTCACAATCTTTGTGGCAGACTTTGCCTATTTGAGTTACCTGCATTTTAACGTCGTTACTTATAATTTCGGTTCCGATTTCAATTTTACTTAAATCCAAGCCTTTTACCAAAAGATTTTCGCCGAATGCTCCATATTTTATATCTATTTTTACCGTATCCTTAAATTTTTCAAAACTTTCAAATGAAAGTAACGATATCTGTCTATGCCATTTGCCGGCGTGAGCGTCTCCCTCAATCCCGAAGTCTTCTATGAAATGAGCCGAATTTACGCTTGTTTTTACCGTGCCTTTCTTCTCGCTTATACATACCGCTATTATTTCACCCATCTCAGCCTCCTATTTCATTCATGTTGAATTTTTCCATATCTTTATCGGAAGAATTGTCAAACGGGTTACGCAAGGGTTTTTCCATGACGGCTTTTTTTATCAAAGCTGATATTTTTTCATCCGAAACACCGCTACGTAAGTACATTCCCAAGTCCACCCCTCTATTGAATCCCAGACAGGTTTTTAAAAATCCGGACGCTGTAAGGCGGAGGCGGTTACATTCATTACAAAAATTGTGAGACATAGCGGATATGGTTCCTATTTTCCCTTTAAATCCGTCAAAAGTAAAATAATGTGCGGGGCCGTTGCCTTTATATGAAAGTTTTACGGGTTTTCCGTAAGTTTGTTTTATTATGTTCAAAACTTCGTCGGTCGATATTCCTTCAATGCTTTTTCCAAGTCCTATGGGCATAAGTTCTATAAATTTTACGGATATGTCATTTTGTTTGGAAATTTCCGCAAAATCAATTATTTCATCGTCGTTAAAATTTTTTATGGGTATTGTGTTTATTTTGAGTACAATATTTTCTTTTTTCAAAAAATCCAAGGTTTCAAATACCTTTTCTATATCGCCGTTTCCGGTTATATACCTGTATTTGTCCGGCTTTAAAGTATCAAGTGATACATTGACGGAAGAAAACAGGTGCGCCGTTTTTTGCAATTTTTCAAAATGAGTACCGTTGGTAGTTAAGGTAATTTCATCTATTTCACAAATTCGGCTTAATTTTTCCGTTAAGGTTTCAAAATCTCTTCTAATTAACGGTTCTCCTCCGGTGAGTTTTAGTTTATGAATTCCGAGTTTTGAAAATATTTTTGTAAGTCTGAGTAATTCATCATTTGTAAGTATATCGTGCATTTTCAGGATGTATTCGCCGTTATACGGCATACAGTATATACATCTTAGGTTGCAGCGATCGGTCAGAGAAATTCTTATATATTCTATTTTACGGCCGTAACGGTCTTTCACATTATTCTCCATTAAAGTTATAATCTCCGCTTTTGCCTCCGTGTTTTTCAAGCAGTCGTATTTTGTTTACACTCATGGAGCGATCGAGCGCTTTACACATATCGTATATGGTAAGTAAAGATATATGTACTCCCGTGAGCGCCTCCATCTCCACGCCCGTCTTTCCGACTGTTTCACATTCGGCGCGGGCTTGTATCGTTGTATCGTCTATAAATTCAAAATCTATGCGTGAACGGTATATCGGAATATTATGACAGAGAGGTATCAATTCAGAAGTTTTTTTCATGGCGATTATCCCCGCTATACGTGCCACGGATAAAACATCGCCTTTTTTTATAAGATTGTTTTTTATTTGTGTGATGACGGATGCTTTCATTGTAATCTGTCCGGTTGCGACCGCCGTGCGTTTGGTGTCGGCTTTTTTAGACACGTCAACCATTACGGCATTACCGTTCCCGTCCATATGAGTAAATTCGTTCAAATCAGTCCTCCGTGTCCCAAGGCGCATATATCTTCTTTCTTTATTTTCTCACCTGCCGCAAGGCGGGGTAATACTATGTCGAATATGGTTTTAGGAGAAAACATTACACAACCCGGCAGACCGCACACAGGTATGTCCTTTACATATCCGAGCGCAAACATTGCTCCGGGAAGTACGGGCGCTCCGTAAGTTACCATGGTATCACATACGGAATTTATAGCTCCCGGCGTTTTGTCGTCCGGATCTACGCTCATTCCGCCGCAACAGAAGATTATATCCGAGCCGAGGGAAAGAAGTTCTTTTATGCTTTCCGAAATAAAATCGGTGTCGTCCGTGCAGTATCGCTGTCCGATTTCAGTCATATTGAATTTTTTTATCTTATCCCGTACTTTGTCGGTGAAAGAATCCTTTATTCTGCCGTAATAAACTTCGGAACCGGTAGTTATGATGCCGGCTTTCAAGTTTTTATACGGGAGTATGTTGAGTATTTTTTTATCTTTTGCCGTTTCAACAGCCAAGTCCACGTTCTTTTTGTCAATTACAAGCGGAATAACTCTGGTGCCCGCTATTTTATCATTTTTTTTAACCGGCTTGTCATTCAGTTTAGTTGCAATCATAAGTTCCGGCATGGAATTTATTTTATATAGAAGATCTGAGTCGACTTTTAAAAGTCCGTCAACCGATGCGAATAAATCGACTTTGCCCTCGGATGGGCTGCTTGATGTGATATTTTCTCCTTTACATATGGACGATAAAACTTCTGCCGCCTCATCTTCATGATATTTGTTCTCATCATATTCGTATATAAAAATATGATCTTTTCCCATGGAACGTAGCACCGGTATGTCTTCTTCTTTAAGTATGTGTCCTTTTTTAAATTTTGCACCTTTAAACACGCCGGGAATTATCTGCGTCATATCGTGACACAAAATTTGACCGACCGCATCTTCAATCTTTACCGATTTCATTTTTATCTTCCGTTTCTGCGACAGGATATTATTTGAGAGGCTATAGATACCGCTATTTCATACGGTGTCTTTGCTCCTATGGAAAGTCCTATCGGCATATTTATACTGTTTATTTGTTCCAAGCTGAAATCTTGTTTTTTTAAGTCCTCTTTTACCGCATTTACTTTTATCTTACTTCCTATCATGCCTATATATTTAAGGTCGATATTTAATATTTGTTCTACAATTTCTATATCATATTCGTGCCCGCGCGTCAATATGCAAACATAATCTTCCTTTTTAAGATGTATATACTCTTTTAAATTATTATAATCACACAAAATCAAATTGGCGTCTACGGGAAAATCATCGGGATTTAAAAATTCTTTTCGATCTTCAAGTATGTAAATTTGAAAATCCAGATACGATAAAACCCGTGCCAGCGCCCTGCTCACGTGTCCCCCGCCAAAGATA
>CAMYCP010000035.1 GCA_947254385.1 uncultured Filifactor sp.
GGTGTGTCTACTTATATAATAAATATGGAAGAATATATTGATGGAAATGTACTTGTACCCTATTGGTATAAAGATTTAAAAAGACTAAAAAGATATTGACATATTCGTAATCTTATTGCTCATGAAACAAATGTTTATGAAGAAGATTATTGTACTTTGGAAGATGAAAACTGGATCTTAGATTTTTATCAAAAAATATTAACGGGGCAAGATCCTTTATCTATATATCAAAATGCACTGAAACAACAGGAATCCAATCAAAAAAACAAATATATCCTTCAAATTCATATGATCAAAATTATGATAATTATGATAGTTACGATGACTATGATTATGATAGTGAAGATAATTCAAAAAAAATTCGTAATATAATTATCGTTATTACTTCTGTTGTTTTTTTTCTTTCTCTTTTTCTTGTAATATTGTTTGTTTCCATACTCAGTTCTTTAATTTGAAAAATCATATTATTTAATTCAGGATAAAATATGAATATTCTTGTAACAGGCGGAGCGGGGTATATAGGTTCGCACGTGGCTAAAAATTTAAAACAAAACGGATTTAATCCTATTATTTACGACAATCTTTCAACCGGACACGAAAAAGTTGCGCAAATTTTGGATATACCTTTAATTTACGGTGATATACGTGATAAAACACTTCTTGAACAAACTTTAAGAAATAATAAAATAGACGTCGTAATTCATCTTGCGGCGTTGTCTATAGTATTTCAAAGCATGAGTGACCCCATATCATACTACAACAACAACGTATATGGTACAATGTGTCTTTTGGAAAGTATGAAAGGTACCGGAGTAAATAAAATTGTATTTTCATCAACCGCCGCAGTTTACGGCGAACCGGGCACAATGCCGATAGATGAAACCTGCAAAACGGAGCCTTCCAATGTATACGGTGAAACAAAACTGTCAATCGAACGGATGCTACATTGGTTTGACCTTGCCTATGGCATTAAACACGTAATATTTAGATACTTTAATGCGGCAGGCGCTGATAAAGAATCGAAAATCGGAGAAATGCACACGCCTGAGACTCACCTCATACCGATAATATTAAATGCCGCAAAAACAGGTGCAACAATAAATATATTTGGAGATGACTACGACACTCCCGACGGGACTTGTATAAGGGATTATCTCCATGTAAGCGACATTGCCGAAGCGCATCTGCTCGCTGTAAAAAAATTGTCCGAAAAAAATGTAAAATCTGAAATATACAACCTCGGTAGCGAACATGGATATTCGGTAAAACAAATAATTGATACCTCTGAAAAAATTACAAATCTAACACTCAATAAAAAAATCTCTCTCAGACGAAAAGGAGACCCCGAAGTATTGATAGCATCATCTAAAAAAGCACAAAAAGAACTCGGCTGGACAATGGAATATACAGATATAAGTGAGATTATAGAAACCGCGTGGAAATTTATTGAACGAAATTTTTAAAATCGTTTTTTAAAAATGAAAAAACTCAATTTTTAATTTAGGTTTTAGATTTCTCCTAAAAATATTTATTTGTTAATTTGACATAAATGATATTTTAGTGTATACTTAGGGTAATTAAAAAAAGCGGTGTACCCTACCTTTAAGTGGGAGCTAAAAAAGTTGGGGATTGTGCTTAAAGGTTCAATCCCTTTTGTTTATGAGATATAATATGTTTTTTGATTGTTCAATGTATAAAAATTTACATCGGAGGTTAGTATGTTATTAGTAGATAACAGTGTTACAGCTTTTATATCGGAAACTGCATCATCTTCTCCCGCTCCTGGTGGAGGAAGTATTTCCGCTCTTTCAGGGGCATCAGCCGCGGCACTTTTGGAGATGGTGTCAAACCTTACTTTAAGTAAGGAAAAATATGCTGATGTATTTAAAGATATGGAAGAAATAAAAAAAGAATGTGAGGACGCTCGAATATTCTTTATAGATATGATAGATAAGGATTCCGATTCGTTTAATGCTATAATGAGTTGTTTTAAATTACCTAAAGATACCGATGAACAAAAACAATTTAGAAGTGCAAAAATACAGGAGGGGTATAAAAAAGCGGTCGAAGTTCCGTTAGGTGTAGGTAAAAGAGCTTATTCTATTATGAAACTCGGTAAACTTGCGATAGAAAAGGGTAATCCCAATTCCGTAACTGATGCGGCGGTAGCGGTTATGCAAGCTAAAACGGCAGTTTTGGGTGCGTTTTATAATGTAAAAATAAATTTAGGCAGTATAAAAGACATGGATTTTGTTCAAAAGGTTCAAGCGGAAGTTGAAGATATAGAAAAACGTATAGAATCGGAAGAAAAAGAAATTTTGAGTATGGTTAAGCTTTAAAGTAAGTCCCATTAAATCTTATAACTTTTAGTTCAAAATGCAAATTTATAAAAATTTTTTGTTATACAATATTCAAAAAGACAAGCATTTTATGTTTGTCTTTTTTTTGCACTATTGTAAACTAAATGTATTTTTATTAGTTGACAAAGTTAAAAAAAATGTATATTATCAATTATGTACAAAAATTACTGTAATTTAAGGAGGTGAAAATTAAGTATGAAAACTGTAGATACAAAAAACATGGTTTTATGTGCATTGTTTGTATCACTTATAATTATAGGCACATTTTTACGTATTCCTGTTCCTGTCTTACCTTTCACATTGCAATTTTTCTTTACTATGATGTCGGGACTGCTTCTTGGAAGTAAATTAGGTACATTATCGGTGTGTATTTACATAATAATGGGACTTGTAGGTTTTCCGGTATTTGCGGAAGGGGGAGGACTTTCTTATGTGTTTAAACCCAGTTTCGGGTATATCATAGGTTTTGCCGTAGCCGCATATGTGACCGGATTTATTGCAAATAAAGAAAGAAATCCCGGATATAAACGATTGCTTGTTGCTAATTTCATAGGATTAGTGATAGTTTACGGTTTCGGCATGGTTTATTATTACATTATGAGTAATTTTTATATTGGCAAACCCATCGGATTATGGCCGTTATTTTTGTATTGTTTTATTTTGGTGGTTCCGAGCGATATTGCACTATGTATTGTTGCGGCGCTCGTCGGTAAAAGGCTTATTCCCATTTTTCAAAAGAACAGGACGTGATTAATTATGAATTTAAATTTATTTACCGAAAAAGTTTTAAAAGGTGAAAATGTAACAAAAGCCGAGGCTTTAGAGATTTATGACGCAAATTTAGAAGAACTTTGTGAAAATGCGGATAAAATACGCAGGCATTTTTGCAAAAATCAATTCGATATTTGTACGATAATCAACGGAAAAAGCGGTCATTGCAGTGAAAATTGTAAATTTTGTGCGCAGTCTGCCCATAACAAAACTCTTATAGATGAGTACCCGCTACTTTCCACGGATGAAATAGTAAAGCAGGCCGAAAAAAATTATAAGCAGGGGGTAATCAGATATTCAATCGTAACATCCGGCAAACGCCTACCAAATCGAGAAATCGACCTTATGTGCGAAACGGTGGCAAAAATAAGAAGAGAAGTCGGGATATCCGTTTGTATTTCTTTTGGACTTTTAGACGAAGAACAGTTTACAAAATTAAAACAGGCCGGCGTTTCGAGAGTACACAATAATCTTGAAACTTCGAGACGTAATTTTAAAAACATCTGTACTACTCATACATTTGATGACAAAATAAATGCGATAAAAGCCGCACAAAAAGCCGGACTTTCCGTATGTAGCGGTGGGATTATGGGGCTTGGTGAAACAAAAGAAGACAGGATAGACATGGCTTTTACTTTAAAAAGTCTGAATGTAAAAAGTGTGCCGGTAAATATGCTGAATCCTATTCCCGGAACACCTTTTTCAGATAATAAAAAACTTGATGAAAGTGATATGCGTAGAATTGTTGCGACATATAGATTTATTTTGCCTGATGCATCGATACGGCTTGCAGGAGGACGAGGACTTTTAAGAGACAAAGGAAAAAGCTGTTTCAGTTCGGGAGCTAATGCGGCCATATCGGGAGATATGCTTACTACCTCCGGAATTACCACGAAAACGGATATGCAAATTTTAGATGAACTTGGATATGAGGTGAAACTTTGTAATGAGTAAAAATTTATTCATAACCGGTACAGGAACGGAAATAGGAAAGACGTATGTAACAGCTCTTATAGTAAAAAAACTTGCAGAAACGAGTGAAAGTACGGCTTATTTTAAAGCGGCTATGAGTGGCAACGAAAAGAGAAAAGACGGGAGTTTAATTCCGGGAGATGCCTTAAAAGTTAAAACAATGTCGGGGATAAAACAATCCTTGGAAGAAATGTGCCCATATGTATACGAAACGGCAGTTTCTCCTCATTTGGCATCAAAGATTGAGGGTAACCCCGTAGATATGAAAAAAGTATTATATAGTTTTGATAAAGTATCTGAAAAATATGAATATGTGACAATTGAAGGCTCCGGCGGAATATTGTGTCCGCTTCGTTTTGATGAACAAAAAATATCGCTTGAAGATTTCATAAAAGAAAAAGATTTCAACTGTCTTATGATTGCGGACGCCGGACTCGGCACAATAAATTCCGTAGTCTTAACCGCCGAATATATGAAAAATAAAAATATGAATCTTGTAGGCATAATTTTCAATCATTATCAAGAAGGAAACATCTTGCATGAAGATAATATTTTTATGTGCGAATATCTTACAAAACTTAAAGTTATTGCAAAAGTAAAAGATGATGATAACGATATTGACATAAAAATTGAAGATTTAAAATCATTGTACAAATAGATTGAAATATGATAAACAGGAGGAATAACATGATTTGGTATCCGTACACACAAATGAAGACCATGCCTAAACCGTACAAAATCACCGATGCAAAAGGAGTATACCTCTATACGGAAGACTCGGAACTTATAGATTCCGTGTCTTCCTGGTGGAGTGTAATTCACGGTTACAAACATCCCATACTTGATGAGGCGATAAAAAATCAAGTCGACAAATTTTCACACGTAATGCTTGGAGGGCTTACTCATGAGATGGCGGAAAAATTGTCCGACAAACTGCAAAGTTTTTTGCCCGGAGATTTAAACTACTGTTTTTTTTCCGACTCCGGCAGTGTCGCTGTAGAAGTTGCACTCAAAATGGCACTTCAATATTATATGAACCGTGAAGAAACTAAAAATACGGTACTTTCATTAAAAAATTCTCACCATGGAGGCTCTCTTGAAAATCATCGCACGATGGTTCTGTCTTTACAGCATGCTTACCACGGTGACACTTTTAAAACTATGGAAGTTGGAGATGACGAAGATTATCATTTCGTATTACAGGCGTACGGTAAAAGTAAAAATGTCGTTCATATTCCGACTGAAATAAAGTCGCTTGAAGATGCATTCATAAAGTATCACGACAAACTTAATGCGTTTATAGTTGAACCCTTACTGCAAGGTGCAGGAGGAATGAGAATGTACGATATAAGTTTTCTTAAAAGAGCGAGAGAACTTTGCGATAAGTATGATGTACTCTTAATTTTTGATGAAGTTGCAACGGGATTTGGAAGAACAGGCAACCGATTTGTAGCCGACTTGGTACTTCCCGACATTTTGGTATTGGGTAAAGCATTAACGGGCGGTTACATCGGACATGCCGTAACTGTAGCAAATGAAAAAGTATATGACGGATTTTATGACGATAATCAAACTCACGCTCTTATGCACGGCCCGACATTTATGGGAAACGCCCTGGCTTGTTCCGTCGCTTTAAAATCGATAGAAATTTTTGAAAAAGAAAATTATATGTCGAAAATTAAACGCATAGAAGAAATAACACGCCGTGAAATGCAAAATTTTACTGACGACAGGATAAAAGAAATCAGAATTATGGGCGGTTGTGTATGTATTGAAGTATACGATGAAAAAACGTTGGAAGGATATGCTGAATTTGCTTACAGACACGGAGTATTCAGTCGTCCTTTCTTAAAATATATGTATGCAATGGTGCCATATATAATTAAGGAAGATGAACTTTGTAAAGTTTTATCGACTATGAAAGAATGGTTTAAAAAATAAGTTTACTTGTAATCGGCAACTGTAAATTTCAGTTGCTGATTTTTATTGCTGATTTTTTTATAAAAAATAATGGACAATCATTGAAAAGCATGATATACTACTAAAGTACGTTGTCTATTCGGACACGTATATGCGTTTGAATTTTTTAGACGCATCCGTACGTACTTTAGCGGTACGCAAAAATTTTAAATCAAGGAGGTGTAAAGATGCCTACAATTAATCAGTTGGTGAGAAAAGGAAGACAAACAGTTACCTACAAATCGCAAGCACCGGCTTTGCAAAGAAACTTCAACTCTTTAAATAAGACCAGCAGTAAAGTAAATTCTCCGCAAAAAAGAGGAGTATGTACTTCAGTTAAGACAGTAACCCCTAAAAAGCCTAACTCTGCACTTCGTAAAGTTGCCAGAGTAAGACTTACAAATGGGATAGAAGTTTCCGCTTATATTCCGGGCGAAGGTCACAATTTGCAGGAACACAGCGTCGTTCTTTTAAGAGGCGGAAGAGTAAAAGACCTTCCCGGTGTGCGTTATCACATCGTAAGAGGTACATTGGATACCGCAGGTATAGAAAAAAGAAGACAAGCACGTTCCAAATACGGAACAAAACGTCCGAAAGATGCCGCTAAATAGGATCATGTATTGTAGGGTGCGTTTATTATATAAATAATGGCGCAGCCGGCATTGCAAAAGCGTGTCGAGTACCGATGATCTAATTTTAATCATTAAGGAGGGAAGGATAGTGCCAAGAAGAGGTAATATTCCTAAAAGAATCGTTTTGGCAGATCCCGTTTACGGCAGCAAGACGGTTACGAAATTGATAAACAACGTAATGCTTGACGGCAAGAGAGGGATCGCACAAAGCATAGTATACGGTGCTTTTGATGAAATTAAAGAAAAGACCGGACAAGAACCTTTGGAAGTTTTTGAAAAAGCTATGAACAATATAATGCCCGTACTTGAAGTAAAAGCGAGAAGAGTCGGCGGTGCAAATTATCAGGTACCTGTCGAAGTTCGTCCTGAACGTCGTGAAACTTTAGGTCTCCGTTGGCTGGTAAAATACACGAGAGCCAGAGGAGAAAAGGGTATGAAAGAAAGATTGGCAAAAGAAATAATGGATGCGGCAAACGGTTCAGGAGCATCCGTTAAGAAAAGAGAAGATACACATAAAATGGCTGAAGCCAACAAGGCTTTTGCGCATTACAGATGGTAGAAAGGAGCAATTTAAGTGCCAAGGCAATTTCCTTTGGAAAAAACGAGAAACATCGGGATAATGGCACATATAGATGCGGGCAAGACGACAACTACGGAACGTATACTTTTTTATACGGGCAAAACTCACAAATTGGGTGAAACGCATGAAGGCTCGGCTACCATGGACTGGATGGCTCAAGAAAAAGAAAGAGGCATTACCATCACGTCGGCCGCAACATCGGCTCAATGGAAGAATCACCGCATAAATATTATAGATACACCCGGACACGTGGACTTTACGGTAGAGGTCGAAAGATCTCTTAGAGTGTTGGACGGTTCGGTCGCCGTTTTTTGTGCTAAAGGCGGAGTTGAACCGCAATCAGAAAACGTATGGCGACAAGCCGACACATATCATGTACCGCGTATAGCGTTTGTAAATAAAATGGATATTATAGGTGCAGATTTTTTCCGAGTTGTCAATATGATGAAAGATAGACTCGGTGCAAATGCTGTAGCTGTACAAATTCCTGTCGGAGCTGAAGATACTTTTGAAGGCGTCATCGATCTTATAAAGATGAAAGCCTATATCAATCATGATAAACTCGGCGTCGATATGATAGAAGAAGATATACCTGAAGAATATATAAAAAAAGCTGAAGAATACAGAGAAAAAATGGTTGAAGCTATAGCCGAACTGGATGAAGAACTCACTATGAAGTTTTTGGACGGCGAAGAAATTTCAATCGATGAACTTAAAAAGGCTTTGAGAAAAGGTGTAATCGAAACTAAAATTAATCCCGTTTTTTGCGGTTCGGCATATAAAAACAAAGGTATTCAACTTTTGTTGGACGGAATTGTGGAATATATGCCTGCACCTACAGATGTAGAGTCCATTAGCGGAATTTTACCGGACGGCACGGAAGAATTTAGACACTCTTCCGACAAAGAACCGTTCTCTGCATTAGCATTTAAGATAATGGTGGATCAATTTGTCGGTAAGCTCGTATTTTTCCGTGTTTATAGCGGTACACTCAATGCGGGATCTTATGTTTTAAATTCCACTAAAGAAAAGAAAGAAAGAATAGGCAGAATACTTCAAATGCACGCAAATTCCCGTTCTGAACTGGATACGGTTTATGCTGGAGATATAGCTGCGGCGGTGGGACTTAAAGACACGACCACCGGTGATACACTTTGCGATCCTGATAACCCTATAATTCTGGAATCTATGGAATTTCCTGAACCTGTTATTTCGGTAGCCATCGAACCCAAGACTAAAGCGGCTCAGGAAAAAATGGGAGTTGCGTTACAAAAACTTGCTGAAGAGGATCCCACGTTTAAAGTAAAAACCGATAAAGAAACCGGTCAAACAATTATATCGGGCATGGGTGAACTTCACCTTGAAATAATCGTAGACAGATTGCTTCGTGAATTTAAAGTTGAAGCTACTGTAGGCGCACCGCAAGTTGCGTATAGAGAAACCATACGTAAGCAAGTTGAAGTTGAAAATAAATATGCTAAGCAATCCGGCGGACGCGGACAATACGGACACGTTAAGATTAGACTTTATCCTCAAGAACCGGGTGCGGGTTATGAATTTGTAAATAACATAGTAGGCGGTGTTATACCGAAAGAATTTATCGGACCTGTAGATACAGGTATTCAAGGCGCTATGGAAGCGGGTGTTGTTGCGGGTTATCCTGTAGTAGATGTCAAAGTTGAGTTGTATGACGGATCTTTTCACGAAGTCGACTCTTCGGAAATGGCGTTTAAGATAGCTGCGTCCATGGCATTTAAAGAAGGTATGAGCAAAGCTGATCCGGTGCTACTTGAACCTGTATTTAAAGTTGAAGTTGTGACGCCTGAAGATTATATGGGTGATGTAATGGGGGATTTGAACTCCAGACGCGGCAGAATTGAAGGAATGGAGGCAAGACAAGGCGGAGCTCAGGCAATAAACGCATATGTACCGCTTTCATCAATGTTCGGTTATTCAACCGACTTACGTTCCATAACTCAAGGGCGTGCAACATACACCATGATATTCGATCACTATGAAGAAGTCCCCTCATCTATCGCTAAGAAAATAATAGAAGAAGGAAAATAAAGATTTTTTAAAAAGATTGTGAGTTTAAAAGTTTTCTAAGATAAGAGTTGGACATTCGATAATAATTTCCTAAACGTTATTGTCGAATCTCTTATAGCAAAGGTTTTACCTTTCAGAAACTCACTTTTTTTCAGAAAATAAGTGGTTTATAATATACTATGCCGTTTTAATATTTTAATTAGGAGGAATAACAATGGCAAAGGCAAAATTTGAGAGAAGTAAACCGCACGTTAATATTGGAACCATCGGTCACGTTGACCACGGTAAAACCACGTTGACTGCGGCAATAACAAAAGTTCTGCACGACAGATATCAATTGGGTGATGCGGTAGCATTCGACAACATTGATAAAGCACCTGAAGAAAGAGCAAGAGGAATCACCATATCTACATCTCACGTTGAATATGAAACTCCCAACCGTCACTATGCTCACGTAGAC